>CAVBVU010000005.1:0-43686 GCA_963598975.1 Anaerovoracaceae bacterium | reverse complement strand
GCCCGATACAGCGGCCACTCGTGCAGCTTCCATCTTGGTGACCATGCCGCCGGTGCCGACGCCCGAACCGCTGCCGCCCACCTGCACTTTTTCAAGCGCGTCCTCGACGTTCGGCACATAGCCGATGCGTTTGGAGCCGGGTTCGCTCGGCGGCGCGGTATACAGCGCGTCCACGTCGGTGAGCAGCACGAGGGCGTCCGCCACCACGATGTTCGCCACCAACGCGGAAAGGCGGTCGTTGTCTCCGAAGCGAATCTCGTTGGACGCCAACGAATCGTTTTCGTTGATGATCGGCACCGCGCCGAGATCGAGCAGCCGGTCGAGCGTGCGGCGCACGTTGCGGTACTGCTGTGGAGCCACGGTGTCGGAGACCGTGATGAGGATCTGGCCGACGCGCAGCCCGTATTGGGCGAAGGCCGCCTCGTATTGGGCCATGAGCAGCCCCTGCCCCACCGCCGCGCATGCCTGCTGGTCAGCCACGTCGGTTGGCCTGCTGTCGAAGCCGAGGGAGCCGAATCCGGCCGCGATGGCGCCGGAGGACACCAGCACCACTCGGCCTCCCATAAGCCGTACGCGTGCGATCGCAGCCACAAGCGCGTTGAGTCGTTCCGGGTCGAGATGTCCGCTCGGCTTGGTCAGCGAGCTTGATCCGACTTTCACGACGATGGTCTGCGCTTCGGCGATTGCCGCGCGCACCTGCGCTTGCGATGGCGTGTTCATGATTCCTCCACCAGTCTGATGTTGGTCTGATATTGGTCTGATGCTGGCCGGTTTTCGGTATGGTTGCGGTCATTTTCCGGTCTGACCATGGTCTGGCCGGCTTGTTTCCGGGCAGTTACGCCGCAGCCATTGAAAAAGCCCGCAGAAGTGCTGTTGCGCACATCCGCGGGCTTTCGGAATTCTACTCCTGATCCGTATCGGCGTCTTCTCCGCGTCCGAACAGGCTGTTCTCGTCATGGCGGTCGTCGTCGATGGAAGGATCGGCCCAGTGGCCCGCCTTGCGTTCGGCCATCATGGCTTCGCGCACAGCCTGACGCGCGTCCATCATCTCGTGGTACTGGCGACGGCGTTCCGCATTGGTTCGGCGCTGCGCACGACCGTCCTGCTCCTGCAGGCGCAGATCGACGCCGCGTGCGCCCAGCTGGGCTCCGTCGAGCATTTCCGCGCCGGCCGCGATGGTCGGGTCCCAATCGAATTCCACAGCGCGTGCGCCGCGTCCGATGCGTACTTCGTCTCCCGGCTTCGCGCCCTTCTTGCGCAGTTCGTCCTCGACGCCCAGCTTGGCGAGGCGATCGGCCAGATAGCCCACTGCCTCGTCGTTGTCGAAATTGGTCTGCATGACCCAACGTTCCGGCTTGGTGCCGAGCACCTCGTACCAGAAATCCCCGTCGCCCGATTCCTTACGCTCCACGGTGAAGTCGAGCGCCGATCCGCTCTCGTCGTTGCGACGGCGGCGGTTGCGTGGTTCTTCGAGAGGCTTGATCACCACGCGGGTCTCCTCTTCGGCCTGTTCTCGTGCCGCGACTTCCTTGCGCATGTCGGTCACGAGTGCGGAAAGGGCCCAGTTGAGCTCCTTGAGGCCTTCGTGGGATGCGGTGGAGATGACATACACCTTCAGTCCGAGCTTTTCGAATTCGGGCTTCACGAATTCGGCGAGCTCCTTGGCTTCCGGCATATCGACCTTGTTGAGGATGATGATGCGCGGGCGTTCCGGAATCGGAATGGCTCCGAGCGGCAGCTCCAGTTTGTCGGCGTATTCGGCGAGCTCGTGTTCGAGTGCCTGGTAGTCGCTCATCGGATCGCGGTCCGGTTCCAACGTGGCGCAATCGATGACGTGCGCGATGATTTCGGTGCGTTCGATATGGCGCAGGAACTCCAGTCCCAGGCCCTTGCCTTGGGAGGCTCCCGGAATCAGTCCCGGCACGTCCGCGATCGTGTATCGCATGTCGCCCGCCATGACCACGCCGAGATTCGGCACCAACGTGGTGAACGGATAGTCGGCGATCTTCGGCTTGGCGGAGCTCATCGCCGCGATCAGGCTGGATTTGCCGGCGGATGGGAAGCCTACGAGCGCCACGTCCGCGATGGACTTGAGTTCGAGGATCACGTCGCGTTCCTCGCCCGGTTCGCCCAGAAGCGCGAATCCCGGTGCGCGACGGGTGCGGTTCGCCAGTGCGGCGTTGCCGAGGCCGCCGTTGCCGCCAGCGGCCACGACGAGTCGGTCTCCGGCATGGCGGAGGTCAGCGAGCTGTTCGCCCGGATGCTTCGGCTTGCCCTGCGCGCCCTTGGCTTCGAAGATCACCGTGCCCACCGGAACCGGAAGGATCAAGTCGGCGCCTTTGGAACCGTCCTTCGTGTCTCCCAGGCCCATGGTGCCGTTGCCCGCCTCACGATGTGGCATGAAACGGTAGTCGAGCAGGCTGTTGGCGTTCTGGTCGGCCACGAAGATCACGGAACCGCCATCTCCGCCGTTGCCGCCGTTCGGGCCTGCCAGTGGCTTGTACTTCTCCCTACGGATGCCGGCGGAACCGTTGCCGCCATCGCCGCCCTTGACGTGGACGGTAACGCGATCGACGAAATCACTCATGTGTCTACCTTAGCTGTTTTACGAAAAAAGCCGCGTCCACAGGGGGCGCGGCTTCATAAAGCGTTGATTTGCGCTATCTCAGGCGGCGATCACGTCGACGACCTTGCGGTCACGACGAACGCCGAACTTCACGCTGCCGTCCTTGAGGGCGAACAGGGTGTGGTCCTTGCCCATACCGACGTTCTCGCCCGGGTGGAACTTGGTGCCACGCTGACGAACGATGATGTTGCCGGCCACGACGGCTTCGCCGCCGAACTTCTTCACACCGAGGTATTGCGCGTTTGAATCGCGACCATTGCGCGAGCTGGACGCGCCCTTCTTATGTGCCATGTCTGTTCCTTTCGGTCCTTGACTCTAACCCTGCAATCAGGCGATAGCCGTGATCTTGACAGCGGTCAGCTGCTGGCGATGGCCCTTGCGACGAGCAACGCCGGTCTTGTTCTTGTACTTCATGATGTTGATCTTCGGACCCTTGGCCTCGTCATCAACAACCTCAGCCTTGACGCTGATATCGGCGAGATCCTTTGCGCCGAGGACGACCTTGGAGCCATCCACAACGAGAGCGACCGGGAACTCCACGGCATCGCCCTTCTGAGCCTTGAGACGGTTGACGAGGATGACGTCACCGACCTCGACCTTTTCCTGATGGCCGCCGGCCTTCACAATAGCGTACATATCACAGTTCCTTTATTAATTTGGAAAGCTTACTGCCCGGCACGTTTCGAGCCTCGCGGCCAGACACCAGCTAATTAATTTACACATACCCGCGTACAACCGCAAGTCTGCTTCCAGCGTGTCAAGTTGACAGACCGGAATAATCCTTTATTCTTCTTACTCTTCCTCGCCAGGTTCCGTATTGTTGGCCGCGATGGCGGCGGCCGCGATCTGCGCGAGCTTGGCCTTCACGTCAGGCGAGGAACCTTTGGGAACCTGCACATCCGTGCCGTGACCGTGCTTGTTGGTCTTGACGAACGGATCTCCGCCCTTGAGCGCGTAGGGATCGTCATAGTCCGCGGAAACGGTCGGCTCATCATGAAGAATGAAGCCACGGCCCTTGCAGGTCGGGCATTCCTCGGAGAACGCCTCGACCAGGCCCTGGCCGATGCGCTTTCTGGTCATCTGCACCAATCCCAGCGAAGTGACCTCGGCCACCTGGTGCTTGGTGCGGTCGCGGGCCAGGCATTCCACCAGACGGCGCAACACCAGGTCTCGGTTGGCGGGCATGACCATGTCGACGAAATCGATCATCACCATGCCGCCGATATCGCGCAGACGCAACTGACGCGCGATCTCCTCGGACGCCTCGAGATTGCAGCGGGTAACCGTCTCCTCAAGGCTCCTGCCGCGGCCGATGAAACGGCCGGTGTTCACGTCGATGGTGGTCATGGCCTCGGTGCGGTCGATCACGATCGAACCGCCGGACGGCAGGTAGACCTGACGTTCCATGCCCTTCCTGAGCTGGGAGTCGATCTGCCACTTGTCGAACACATCCTTGCCCTCATGATCGGCCGGATCCCACTTTTCGAGCTTGTCCTTCAAATCGGGGGCCATGGTGTCGAGATATTCCTCGATGCGTCCGTACACGCGCTCGCCTTCGACGATCATCTTGGAGAAGTCGTCGTTGAAGATGTCTCGCACCACGCGGATGGCAACGTCCGGCTCGCCCTGGAGCAGCTTCGGACGCTTGCCGTGCAGGAATTCGTCGCGCTTGGAGGTGATGCGCTCCCACTGGCGCACCAGGCTCTCAAGGTCCTTGATGATGGCCTCTTCGGATGCGCCCTCGGCCGCGGTGCGGATGATCACGCCCATGTCTTTCGGAGCGATCTTCGACACGATGTTCTTCAGACGGGAGCGTTCGCGCTCGCTGAGCTTGCGACTCACGCCGGTCATGCCGCCGGACGGCACGAGCACTAGGAAACGTCCCGCGAGCGTGACCTGCGAGGTCAGGCGGGCACCCTTGTGTCCGATCGGATCCTTGGTGACCTGCACCAGCACCGGATCGCCCGACTTGAACGCGAGCTCGATGCGGCGGGGCTGGCCTTCCAACCGCGCGGAATCCCAGTTCACCTCACCCGCGTACAGCACGCCGTTGCGGGCCTGGCCGATGTCCACGAACGCGGCCTCCATGCTCGGCAGCACGTTCTGCACGCGACCGAGGTAGATGTTGCCCACGGTGGCCACTTCCTGGATGTCCGACACGTAATGCTCGACGAGCACGTTGTCTTCGATCACGGAGATCTGCGTATGGCGTTCGCGCTCGCGCACCACCATCAGGCGTTCCACATGCTCGCGGCGGGCCAGGAAATCCTGTTCCATGAGCTGGTTCTGACGGCTGCGCTCACGACGATTGTCGCGACGGCGCTGCTTCTTGGCCTCAAGACGCGTGGAGCCTTCGACATCGGTGATTTCGTCGATGTACTGCTGCTTGCGGGAACGACGTACCAGCGGCTCCTCGTTCTCCTCGGCCTTCGCTCCCCCACGGCGGCGACGACGGCGACGGGTCACAGAGCCCTCATCCTCGTCCTCATCATCGTTACGGCGCGACTCGTTGGCCGGCTGCTCGTCGGACTCGTCACGGTTGGCGCGGCCACGACGGCGACGGCGCGTGCGGGTCGGCTGCTCGTCTTCCTCATCGTCGTCGTTGCGGTGGGATTCGTCGTCGATCGGCGCGTAGGTGATGTCGTCGAGGACGAGATCCTCCTCGATCTGCTCCACTTCGGCCGCGGCGCGGCGTTCCTGCGCGTTCAGCCTGCGGGAGCGGCGGGAACGACGGGAGTTGCCTTCGTCGTTGTCTTCCGCATCATCATGGTCGTCACGATTGTCGCGATTATTGCGATCATTGCGATTGTCGTCACGGTTTTCGTCCGCGGCATCGCGATTGCGACGGCGACGGCGACGCGTTCCGTGCTCCTCTTCCTGCGATGCGGCAGCGTCGTCGGAGGAAGCCGCGCCGCGATCGTCGTCATCCTCGTCACGACGGACGGGAACGACCGGCAGAACCGGCTCCTGGAACAGCAGCGACGTCATGGGACGCGGGTTGCGGCGTGGCTCATGGCCCTCCGGAAGCATATCGACGGCGTCCATCACACGTTCCTCAGCCGAATCGTCGTGAGAATCCTCGGCAACGCGACGACGGGACGGACGGACATCCTGTTCGTCGTCATCGTCCGCAATCGAACGACGACGGCGAGACGGACGAATCTCATCCTCATCCTGTTCCATGCCGACACGACGGCGACGACGGGACGACGGCGCATACTCGCCATCGGAATCGACCGTACGACGACGGCGACGCGACGGACGGGACGAACCGGTCCCGGAATCATCGGAGGAGTCGGATACGGGGGAAGCCGCGACCACAACATCCGCGGAATCGCCACCATCCACGGCAGCGGAACGCACGACCTTCTTCGGCTGGGCATCCGGCAACTTCGGCTCCTCGAACAGCGGTGCCGAAGAAGCCGCGGGGGCATGCTCCTCCACTTTCAACTTCAGCTGGGCTCCGGCCTCACCCGCATCACGCATGACACGACGTCCGCCACGGCGTTTGCGCGGAGCGGAATCCACGCTGAAACCATTGGAACTACTGGAACCATTGGAAATATTCGAATCTATCGATACTGAAACTACGGCTTCGCGCTCGTCAAAGCCCTCACTGGTATTAGGCACAATGCTCCTCGGCGGCGCCCTGCAATCGCCCCGCCCTCACTTAAGGCCTCCGCAACGTCTCACATCACGCTCTCACCGTGACCCACGCATCATGGCGTGCGCTCGGAAGGCAACTTCCGTCAAAAGTCCTCATCACACGACGGCGGACACCTGCGCTCGCGGATAAACAAACAATCTCACGCGAGGGGATCAACGCCATCGAATGCATCGGTGGCTTGCAGAACCACCGTTTACAAGTATTACACAAAAAACAACGGAACGTGGCATAACGGGAAATTTTCCTCCCGCCAAGCCACGCCCGCAATCAAACGCGATCAAGCGACGCAATCAGCCAAACGCAATCAAACGCGTTCCGGCGTCATGCCAGCCAATCCTCAAGCAAATCGGCCATGAGCAGCAGATCCGTCTCCGGCAACTGCTCGTCATGCTTATGCGCCAGCAAAGGACTTCCCGCGCCCAGATTCACCGCGGGAATGCCCAGCATCGAGAAACGCGCCACATCCGTCCAGCCAAGCTTGGCAAGCGGCTCACGGCCCGTACGGCTGTGCACCAGATCGACCAACGACATCGCCAGCTCGGAGGTAAGCCCCGGACGCGCCGACGGCGACTCGTCCTTCATCTCGATGCCGAATCCCTCGAACACGCCACCGGTGGCAACATGCTCGCCATTGCCAAGCTGGGCACCCGCATCCGCGCCGATCATCAGCGCCTTCGCCTCCTCAAGGGACTTGTCGGGCGCGAAACGGTAGTTCACATGCACACGGCACTCATCCGGAATCACATTCGTTCCCTTGCCACCGGAAATCAGCGTGGCGTTCAGCCCCTCCTGATAGGTCAGACCATCCACCTCAACGGCACGATTCTCATACGCATTGAGCCTGTTCAGAATCTCAGCCGCCATATGGATGGCGTTACGTCCCATCCATGCACGGGCCGAATGCGCGGCCACACCATGCGTGACCACATCGAAACGCATCGTGCCGTTGCACCCGCCTTCGATGCCGCAATCGGTCGGCTCGCCGATGATCGCGAAATCTCCGGCGATCCAATCCGGATGGGCCTCCACTACCTTGCGCAGGCCGTTCTTGTCCGCGGACACCTCCTCATGGTCGTAGAACACGAACGTCAAATCGTATTTCGCATCCTTCAACGTCGCCGCCAGATACAGCAGCACCGCATCGGAACCCTTCATATCGGTAGCGCCACGACCCCAGATCACGCGCTCGCCCTCATGTCCGACGGCGACATCCTCACGAATCAGCGGGTCTCCGGGCTCAAGCCATTTCGGCGGGAAGTTGTCGATCACCGGCACCGTATCGAGATGGCCGGCGAGAATCACCCTGCGCTCGCGGCCGAAGTCGGTGGACGCCACCAACGTGTCTCCGTGCCTGCGCACGGTCAGGTGGTCCTGCTTGTTCAGGAACTCCTCCACTGCGTCGGTGAGCGGGCCTTCATCGTCGCTGACGGAATACGATTCCATGATCTGCTCCATCAGCGCGTTCAGCTGCTCCTGCTTGCTTGCGGATGCGGAAAAACCAATCTCAAGTTCACTCATGTGCTTCATTATCGGGCAATCCGCGCAGGCCGTCCCCGCTCCGTCCACGCTTTTGAGACGATATGCCACTTCATTTGAGCGCAGTGCCACACTTGGTAGCAGCCCAAGAAGAAGGAGTATATATAATGCCGGGTCTGATCAGCGCCATGCAAGGGTTCTGCGTAATCGGCATCGTCATCGGCACCGGCTATGTGGCGGCCCGTATGCAAATCGGCGGCTCAAGCGCCCAGATGGTGCTGAATAGGTTCAGTTTCTTCATCTCAAGCCCGTGCCTGATGTTCGCGATCCTTTCCAAGGAAAAGATCTTCGAGATCTTCGATTCCTCCATCATCGTGGCGTTCGGTTCCGCGCTGGTCGTCGCGGCGATCTTCCTGGTGCTCAACTCGCTGTTCTTCCACCTGAAACCGGCCGACGCCACCATCGGCGTGCTGAATTCCATGTATCTGAACTCCAACAACATCGGTCTGCCGATCGCCACATACATTCTCGGCAACCCCGCGCTCGTGGCCCCGATTCTGGTCATGCAGCAGGCGTTGTTCGCGCCGATCGGCCTGACCGTGCTCGATCTGACCACCAAGGGCAAGATCTCCGTCAAGGAGATCGTCAAGCAGCCGTTGTACCAGCCGATGCTGCTGGCCTCTCTGCTCGGCATAGCCACGTCGGCGATCTCCGCAAGCGTCGGAACCTACATCATTCCGAACTGCATCTTCGACCCGATCGAAATGATCGGCAATTCGGCCGTTCCGATGATCCTCATGGCGTTCGGAATGTCGTTGTACGGCACGAAGCCACTGAGGAACAAGTCCGACGTTCCCGCGATTTTCACGGTTGCGGTGCTGAAGAACATCATCATGCCGATCATCGCCTTCCTGATCAGCTACTTCGTGATGGGCTTCCGAGACAGCCTGCTCTACTCCTGCGTGGTTCTCGCCGCTCTGCCGACCGGCCAGAACGTCTACAATTACGCGGCGCGGTACAACGTGGGTATGTCCTTTGCCCGCGACGGCATTCTGTTCTCGACGCTCTCGTCGCCGATTTTCATCGCGATCATCGCGGCTGTGCTCAGCTGACTTACGTAGTCGGCCGATCGTCTTGCGTGAGGCGTCTTGCATAAAATGCCTTACGCAAGACGCCTCACGTAAGGTGCCAGGAAATCCTGTGCAGATCGCTCGGACCATATTCGGTGATTGCCTTGCGGTGCGCGGCCGACCCGTATCCCTTGTTTTTGGCCCATTCGTAGGCGGCGTATTCGCTTCGTTCGCCGAGTTCCACCATCATCCGGTCTCGGGTCACTTTGGCGATCACCGCGGCCGCGGCCACGGTCGCGCAATGCCGGTCCGCCTTCACTTTGGTGCGGACGTTCGCCGCTACCGGCACATCGGGGGCATCGAAGGTTCCCAATGCCTTGGTGATGTAGTCGTTCGGCCCGTCGAGTATCGCGCCGATTTTCACCGGCCTGCCATCGATCGTGCCGTCATCGCCGATACCGAGCTTGCGTTCTGCTTCGGACAGGGCGCGCAATGCCGTCACGCCCAAGGCATAAGAGATGCCCCATTCGTCGATCTCATTGTTGGTGGCCGACCCCACGGCCCAGGCTCCGCACCAATCCTTCAACGAGTCGAACATCGCTTCCCTACGGCGCTCCGTCAACATTTTGGAATCGGCGACGCCCGCGGGAACGTCCAACGCATGCTCTCCGGTCAGATCACGTGCCCAAATCGCGGCGGCGCCCACCATCACCGGACCGGCGAGCGAGCCTCGGCCGACTTCGTCGAACCCGACGATCACGTCATAGCCTTCCTTCGCGATCACCTGTTCCATCTCCAATGTGGGAACAACGCTGACCGCCATATCAGTTCACCTCTCCATCCGGAACGTCCTTGAACACCTCATGATGCGCATCGAGGGTGCTGATGCTGCCGAGCGGCCAATACTTGGCAAGCGCCACTCCCACAACATCGCTGATCGGCACGAGGCCATGGGAGGAATCCTCCTGGTGGTAACGGGAATCCGCGGAATTCGCACGATTGTCACCCATAACGAACACATGCCCCTCGGTCACCGTCACGCTGAAGGCGAAGGAGCTCGGGTCCACGCCGGAACGCAGGTACGAGCTTTCGTCGATGGCCACGCCGTTGATGGTGACCGGCTTGCCAGCCCCTTCACAGGCCACGGTGTCGCCCGGAAGCCCGATGAGTCGCTTGATGAGAAAATCGCCGCCGAGACTGCCCTTGTGTTCCTCCTGCAGCCAGTTGTCCGGGTCTTTGAACACCACCACGTCTCCACGCTTCAGACCGGAGATCTTGTGCGTGATCTTGCTGGTGACCACCCGGTCTCCCGGTTGTATGGTGTCCATCATGGAACCGGATGGAATCACATAGAAGCCGAGAAGGAAGACACGTATCAGAATCACGACCAGAACGGGTATGCCGCACCAGATCAACGTGTCACGCCAACCGAAGCTATCGGCGTTCTCGGCTGCTTTCTTCGCATGCTTCATGGGCGGTTCCTCACGATTCCTCAACGGCTATTTGCACTGGCCCCATAATAGCGGCCGAATATAGGAATCGGCCCGTCTGCTGTGCTGCGGACGGGCCGATTTCACGCTTTATCTGCGATTCGAACTCACTTGGCGGAGTTGTCGCGGCGCTCGACGATACGAGCAGCCTTACCGCGCAGGTTGCGCAGATAGTACAGCTTGGCGCGACGCACGCGGCCCCTACGGACCAGCTTGATGGAGTCGATTGCCGGGGAGTGCAGCGGGAAGCGGCGCTCCACACCAGTGCCGAAGCTGATCTTGCGGACCACGAAGGTCTCGCGGACGCCGCCACCCTGGCGAGCGATCACCACGCCGGTGAAGGCCTGGATACGGGAGTTGTTGCCTTCCTGGATCTTCACGTTGACCTCAACGGTGTCACCCGGACGGAAAGCCGGGATTTCCTCGGCCGGCTTCATGTGCTTGGCGTCAAATGCCTCAATAGCGTTAACCATTGTGTTTCCTCGAGTCGCCGCCGCATATCAGCGCACAGGTTGGGGCTTCCGCAGCGTTCTTTCGATTGCCACATCCGCCTGTAATGTTCTCCGCAGGTCTGCCTGCGAAGTGTTGCCAATCCGCCGGAAATATCGCGATTACGCCCGGTCGCGAATATTGCGGCCGTTCCGGCTGGACCTGAAGAAAAACGGGATTATGCGGCGTCCCGTCTTTCGGCACAGCAATTGACAAAAATACCTCATCCGCAAGACACGGATGAGGTATTGCGATCACGCTTGGCGTTCATCGATGACGAACCGATTCGTCATCGATGCGTCATCGATTCGCGGTGTGATCAGAACTCGCGGTTAGCGCGGTAGAACTTGATCAGGGACTGGGTGGAAGCGTCCTGGGCGGCCAGAGCCTCGTCATCCTGGGAGATGGCCGGGGTGATCTGCTTGGCAAGCTGCTTGCCCAGCTCGACGCCCCACTGATCGTAGGAGTCCAGGCCCCACACGGTGCCCTCGACGAAGGTGATGTGCTCGTACAGGGCGATCAGCTCGCCGACCGCGAACGGGGTCAGAGCCACACCGAAGATGGAGGTGGTCGGACGGTTGCCGGTGAACACGCGGGCCGGAACGATGTCTTCCGGGGTGCCCTCGGCGCGCACTTCGTCGGCGGTCTTGCCGAATGCCAGAGCCTTGGTCTGTGCGAAGTAGTTGCCCAGGAACAGCTCGTGCACGTCCTGATCGCCGTCCTTGACCGGGTTCGGGGTGTTCACGAACGCGATGAAGTCGGCCGGAATCAGCTGGGTGCCCTGGTGGATCAGCTGGTAGAAGGCGTGCTGGCCGTTGGTGCCCGGCTCGCCCCAGAAGATCTCGCCGGTCTCAGAGGTGACCGGGGTGCCGTCCCAACGCACGGACTTGCCGTTGGATTCCATGGTCAGCTGCTGCAGGTAGGCCGGGAAGCGGTGCAGGTACTGGTCGTACGGCAGCACTGCGTGGGATGCGACCTTGAAGAAGTTGCGGTACCACACGTTCAGCATGCCGAGCAGCACGACGACGTTCTTCTCGAACGGAACGTTGGCGAAGTACTCGTCGATCTCGTGGAAGCCGTGCAGGAACTCCTCGAAACGGGCCGGGCCGAACACCACCGCGAGGGAGGTGCCGACGGCGGAATCGACGGAGTAGCGGCCGCCGACCCAGTTCCAGAAGCCGAATGCGTTGTTCGGATCGATGCCGAACTCGGCGACCTTCTCCAGGTTGGTGGAAACGGCCACGAAGTGCTTCTTGATGGCTTCGGCGTTCTTCTCGTCAGAACCGTCGATGGCGCCGGAGGCCTTGAGCTCCTCAAGCAGCCAGGTACGGGCTTCACGGGCGTTGGTCAGGGTCTCCAGAGTGGTGAAGGTCTTGGAAACGATGATGAACAGCGTGGTCTCCGGGTCAAGGCCCTTGGTCTTCTCGGCCAGATCGTTCGGGTCGATGTTGGAGATGTAACGGGCGGAGATTCCGGCGTCGGCGTACGGCTTGATGGCCTCGTACACCATGACGGGACCCAGGTCGGAACCACCGATGCCGATGTTGACCACGGTCTCGATCTTCTTGCCGGTCACGCCGGTCCACTCGCCGGAACGAACCTTGTCGGCGAATGCGTAGATGCGGTCGAGCACCTCACGCACGTCCTTGACGGTGTCCTGGCCGTCGACGATGTACTTGCCGGCGTCTTCGGCCGGACGACGCAGCGCGGTGTGCAGCACGGCGCGGTCTTCGGTGTTGTTGATGTGCACGCCGGTGTACATGGCCTTGGTGCGCTCGTCGAGCTTGACGGCCTTGGCCA
Organism: Anaerovoracaceae bacterium; assembly: GCA_963598975.1. Taxonomy (GTDB): domain Bacteria; phylum Actinomycetota; class Actinomycetes; order Actinomycetales; family Bifidobacteriaceae; genus Bifidobacterium. Next base: position 31,068 of record CAVBVU010000005.1, on the reverse strand, counting down.
GGTCTGCGAACAGCTGCAGGGTTTCCGGCTTGATCAGGTTCTTGGACAGGTCGAAGTGCAGGTCGCCGGCTTCGAAGCTCAGCTTCTCGACGCGCTCGGCGTCATCCGCGAACCACTGCTTGAGGCTGATGCCCTCGGACTGCAGCTCGTCGTAGTGCTTCTGCAGCGCGGCCCACTCCGGGGTCTGGGTGGCGTCAACGGGAGGATTGATGGCCATGGTTGATAGGTCCTTTCATCATCACTGTGAAGCGGCATGCACCGCCGACTTTCTGCCGAAATTCGCGCGTGCGCACACCGTATCTCTTCATCTCACAAGATACTCACAAAAGAAGACAGAAGGACACAAAAAGGTTTCCTAGGTTAACACATGCGATCGAAATCGCAAGATAGCGCGGTTCCGACCATTTTCAGCGGAGTCGGCATCGCGTTTCGTGCACAATCGCATGCACAATCACACGGCATTCAGCGGATCAGCTTCATGGCGCGCAGCAACGGCTGCCGCACAAGGCGATCACCCACGCAAACCACCACGACGAACGCCACGGAAAAGGCGATTCCCACCGCAAGCCATGCCAATATCCAACCAAAGTGCGCGATCGGAGAAGCCGCCGCGGCATTGGTGAGGAACGGAGCCATCGCACGTTCGCTTGCCGGCTTCCAGGCATCGCCGGCAAGCGACTGCACAACATAGAATCCGAGGATTCCCGAAGCCAGCTTCTGCACAAAACGGGACACCTTGGATTCGACGGTGGGCCTACCGCAGACGGCGAACATCAGCGAGCCGACCGCAAGAACGAAGGAGAACACGGAAGTCGATTTGAACGACATCTGATATAGCAGCGCGTAATCGCCACGCGAAACGGCCCACGCCACGGACGCACCCAACGCAGCGAACGCCACCAGCATGACCAGCACCCACGTACCGCGCCGCATCCGCCACGAAACCCGTGTCGAGACGTCGGCACGGGACCCCGCTTCGCGAACTGCGCAACCAATCAGACCCGCCAACGCGAACGAAACGCCATAACTCACCGCACCCATCCACTTGCGCCAGTCAAGCAATGCGAACGACCCGTGCGAACTGCAGAAGAATCCCACGTAGGCGTTGAGCGCATAGACCAACAGCACGACCAACGCCGTAAAACACGCCAAAACCTTGCGATTCCAACGAGCGGCCCTGGCAAGGAGCCATGCCAGAACCGGCGCGAACGCCACGAGAAGCACGTACACCCAAATGAATTCCAGTCCGAGCGCGAACCATTGCATCCATCCGGCTGACGTGACGGGCGTTACGAAACGGTCGAAAACCAGCATGATCAGCGTATAGAACGCCACTGTAACGAGCACGCTCATCACCCTGCGCGATGTGGCACGGGTCTGGGAACGCCAATATCCGCCATCCCACGACGAGCGCATCATGCGTGGAATCAGAAAATAGCCGGAGATCATGAAGAACACGTGGTTTCCCCACGCTCCCACGAATTTGAGCATCGCCACCAGCCATGCGGCCCACAGCGAACCGGTCACCGCGCTGATGGGCACGCCCGCTTCCATGGGCAACGCGCCTCGACCCATCATGCCTTCAAACGCCGGAAGGAACGTATGGAACACGGCAATGCCGATGATGGCCAGTATTCGGAGCATCTCAACCGCAAACAGCCGGGCAGGGGCGCCACCGGCCTTCCGTTCGTTCCGTTCACTCATGAACTCAACCATAACGAGCGGCACGAACCTTGCCGTATATCGCCCGCACCCGGCTTTCCGCATACGCGATTGTCTATGCGACCGCCCATCGACCGTCTATGCGACTTCCCGTCGGCCGTCTACCGACCGTCCGTACGACATCCGCGCAATTCGCCTACACGATCGCCGCGAACAGGAAATGCGCGCCCGTCATCATCACCAGACTGATGATCGCGCTGACGGACAGCGAGAAGCCGGCCAGTTTCGCATTGCCCAGCACCCTATCGGTGAACAGTGTGGAGAACACCGCAATCGGCGCGAGGCAGCACATCGCAACGGCCTCGCGGATGGACGCGTCGAACGGCAGCAGCAGCCACGCCGCGGCCGCGAACACGATGGCGAAAGGAATCCTCCACCCGAGCACCTGCAGCAGTTTCATCACGTCTTTTTTGCTGGACGGAAGGTCCATGAGCATGCCGACCATCAACATCGCGCAGAATGCGTTGGCATTCGAGAACGGTTGCGCGATCGTGGCGATGAAATCGGGAATCTTCACATCGGCCAGCATGAGAATGATCATCAGCAGGTAGGTATCGAACGGTATGGACCCGAAGAATCCTTTGCCCACATTCCACAGCAATGCCTTGCGGGCCAGTCTTTTCGCATCCTTGTCCTTCGGCTTCGTGTAAGGCAGAGTCGGCGCGTCTCCGCTGTACTGCTCGTCCAAGGTCTTCCCCGGCTGAATATGCAGCAGGGTCTGCGTCATCACATTCGTTCCGGCAGCCACCATCACGCAGTTGCCGATATCGAACATGGCCGCGGGAACGATCGCGGCGGTTCCGAGGAACGCCTGCACCACGGGAAAACAGAAGCATCCGATGTTGAAGCCCGAACCGTTGAGCATGGTGAACGCGCGGCTCTGCACCGGCCGTTTCCTTGTTGCCAGGAAAATGGCGACCGGTGGAATGAAGGCCACGACGAATCCGAAGACCGAAATCCACAGCATGCTGGAATCATGCGGATTGGTGGCAAATGAATAAATGATGGCGCCCGGAAGGGCCAGATCGAACAGCGCGGTCTGCAGAATACGATAGTCGCGGTCCTTGAATTTGCCCGCACGTTTGAGCATGTAGCCAATAAGAATAATCAGCAGCAATGCCACAGGCTGCAACAATACCGACATGCGACCTCAGCTCTCTTCGTTCTTCCGTACACGTCTTTTCCGTATGTTTTTCCGCATGTTCCATCTCATGACCGCGGAATCTCCGTACGCCATATCGCCATATTAGGAGCCGTACCGTCAATTCATACCGATGCTTTCACGATATTCGAATCAGCGACCAAGCCAGCCCCAAAGCCGAGAAACGAGCGTATCTCCCCAGTTGTGCGCAGCAAACGTATCAACCATCCCGGCACGCAAATCACAAATCGTTGGAAAATAGCCGTTTCTACATCACCCAAAACGGACGGAATCCAGCGACACACACCCCCTTTAAGCCCCAACCTAGGAAAAACGGGCATAATATCGGGTTGTGTGCGCGAGATGGGACTTGAACCCACACGTCAAAGACACAGGAACCTAAATCCTGCGCGTCTACCAATTCCGCCACTCGCGCGAAGACTGCGCCACAACGATTTCAGCAACATCAAGCCACGGAAAATCCCTGCGATACGCAAAACCCTAGATGCTTGCACATCTAGGGCGATGGAGCCACTTGACAGAATCGAACTGTCGACCTGCTCATTACGAGTGAGCCGCTCTACCGACTGAGCTAAAGTGGCGTGATGCCCGGTAAGCATACGCTATCCGCGCACAAAACAAAGAGTATAGCGAACATCGCCGACTTGCACAAATCACGCGGGAACAGCAGTGTCGCAGACGCCATCAAAGTACCGGGACGTGGAGCGAAAACCCATCCCGCACCCATGCAGAACACACAGAACATGCAGAACACGATCCGCACGCCACACGTCCGGCTATGGGACGAAGGCACCCTGCCGAAGTCAGTTGCGCAGCAAATGCACGAGCGCTTTCAGCTCATACCGCACGTAATCAACCGGCAACGTGAACTCGCCCGGCAGCTCCTCGACATACCCGTTGAAGCCCTGCTTGAATTCCAGCACGCCACGGCCTGCGGAATCCGGATCATCGAATATGCCGTCGATGCCGTAGAAGTTGTAGCGGGTCAAGCCATGCTCCAAGCAGCGGGACATCATCTCATGCTGCAGCGCGGTGGGCGCGTAGAACTTGGCGTACCGCTCGTCGGAGCCACTGGAGAAATACACCAGTTCGCGTTCATGCCACATGAACAGGCCCACTGCTGCCGGAACGACCTCACCGTCGCGTTCGATCCGCGCATGCGCGTCCTCGATACGCTTGCGCGCGGACTCCACGTTCTTCTCGGCATTGGCCAGTTTCTTGCGAACATCGTCCGGATATTTCGTCGTTTCCAACGACTTCTCCAGTTTCCTGCAGTCGCTCTCGAACTTGGCAAGCTTGGTTTCCCAACCCTTGAGATACTCATCAAGATGCACTTCGGCGACCATGAATTCCGCTTTGTCTCCGAACGCGTCGAACACCCGCTCGAAGTATGCGGTGTCACGATTGGAGAAATGCTGCTTCCGGCTGCTCAGCTCGCAGATATCGTGGAACATGCCCAATTCGTCACGTCCAAGACGACGAACCGCCACGCCACTGTTGCGTGCAATCTTCACATTACGCCTGGTGTTTTTGGCATACGAGGCCAGCAGCGCGTCCGCATCCGCGAATCCGCCGAGGTCCTTCACGTAATTCCACCGATTCACCACCGACGCATACCCACGGGTGAATCCGGCATGACGCCATCCACGGGATTCATAGGCCTTGACCAACGCCTCATTCGCCGGCTGAGTAGATTCACCCTCCGAATCACGCATGCAGTACACCTGCGGAGGCCAGCATGTGACGCTGATGGCATGGCGCTTCTTCGCCGCGACCTGCAAAGCGACCGTCAACGCGGTGAACTGGTCGTCGTCCAGCGGATCGACCAACGGACCGAGCCAAATCGACCCTTCCAGACCGAAACGCCCTTTCGTGTAGGCGACCATCGCACCCGCGACCGGCAGGTCATCACCGTTCACCAATCCAAGAAACTGCGTATCCACGCCATCGGACGCGGCGAGCGCGGCCATCTGCGAGGTCTGCTGGAATCCTCCGTCCGCGGCGTGGGCGGACAGCAGGTCCATTTCTTCTGCCGAAAGCTCACGTACCGACCATTCGGAACGCATCATACTGTTATCTTTCAAGAACATAGCTCCAATATCGTCGCATTCACTTAGTGTTTCAGGAGTTTACGGACCAGCGACTTCGCCGCGAACACAACCGGGCGTACCGGCGCAGTATATTCACCTAACAGCTCCTCGACGTACCCGTTGAACCCTTGTTTGAATTCCAGTACGCCACGGCCTTCGCTGTCGAGGTCGTCGAATATGCCGTCGATGCCGTAGAAGTTGTAGCGGGCCACGCCACGCTCAAGGCACAGGTGCAGCATGGCGTGGTGCTGGATCAGCGCCGAAGCGTAAAACGATTTGTATTCCTCCACGCTTCCGGAAAACAGATAGATCGTTTCGCGGGGATGTTCCACGAACAACGACGCGGCGGCGGGCAACACGTCGCCTTTTTGGGAGAGTCCTTCGGCCTCGGCCAGGCGCTTTTGCGCCGCGTTGAGGTTGTTCTTCTCCTCGTTGAGCTGTCGGAGGAGTTTGGTGGTCTCGCGTTGCGCGATCTTCGCCTCCAGAGTGCTCACCTTGGCCTGCAGCGTCTCGCATTTGGCTTCCATATCGGCTTTGTATTCGGCGATGTGGATTTCCGCCACCATGAAATGCGCCGCCGTTCCGTAGGCTTCCTTGAAGCGGTGGAAGTATTGTTCGCCGCGGTATTCGAAGTTGCGCCGTTCGGCCGTGGCCTGCTCTATGTCGGCGAAGATGCGCAGTTCGTCATCGGCCAGTTCGCGCACGTGCACGCCCATGGATGCCGCTCGCTTCACGCTCCACTGGGTTCGTTTGTCGTACGACTTGATCAGTTCCTGCTCGGTGGTGACGCCGTCCAGGTTCTTGAGGTAGCGCCAACGCGGCACCGCCGTGTATCCGACAGTGAAGCCACCATGCGTGAATCCGCATGATTCCAATGTTTTCGATACGTCATCCGCCGGTTTTCCGACTTCTTCGGACGGCAGCGGCCTGCCTTCGGAGTCTCGCAGCATGTACGGCATTTCCGGCGTGATTTCCAGCTGTGCGGAGCCCTTTTCCTTGGCGTGGCGCTTGAGCTGTTCCATGAAAAACGTGGTCAGTTCAACATCACGGTAGTCGCACATCGGGCCGTCATGCACCACACTGAACGTGGAGAGACGGCTGCGATGCGTTTCGAACAGCGCGGCCGCCACGATATCGTCATGCTCACGCACGCCCAGGTATTCGACTTCGACGCCTTGCCTCGAACGCAGCCGTCCGGCCGCCGAGGTCTGCTGGAAATTGCCTTCCGGATTTTTGCCCGAGAAGTCGTCGAACGCTTCCGGAGTGAGCGTTACCAGAGAAAATGAGCGCATGCTTGCGATTCCCGTCTATGTTCGCCGCGTTGTCTGTTTACGTTGGTTGTTTGGATTGATGCCGATCGTCTATTTGACGATTTTCTCGACCGCGGCGACGAGCGCGCGCAACGCCTTGCCTCGGTGGGAGATGGCGTTCTTCTCCGCGGGCTCCATTTGGGCGGAGGTGAGCCGCTCCCCCGCTTCGATGGCCCGTGCCGGCTGGTCGTCGGGAACGAACAGCGGATCGTAGCCGAATCCGTTGGCACCTTGCGGGGCGCGCAGCAGCACTCCCGGCATGTCGCCGAGTTCAACGGTTTCGCTTTCGATTGCGTAGGTGCCGTCGTCCTTGCACGCCCCCGGCACCACCAGCGCCGCCGCGCAACGGAAACGTGCCGTGCGCTTGTTGTCCGGAATATCGGCGATCTGTGCCAGCAGCAGATCGTTGTTGGCCTTGTCGTTGCCGTGTTCGCCGGCCCATCGTGCCGACAGGATGCCCGGAGCGTTGCCCATGACGTCGACGATCAGACCGGAATCGTCCGCGATTGCCGGGCAACCGGTATGTTCGGCCACGTCACGCGCTTTGAGCAGCGCGTTCTCCTGGAAGGTGACGCCGTCTTCCACCGGGTCGGGCAGGTTCAGCGAGCCCGCGGACACGAGTTCCACGTCTTTGGCGCAATCTCCGAGACGTTCCTCGAGGATGCGGCGGATTTCCACCAGCTTGCCTTCGTTATGGGTTGCGACGATGATCTGCATGCGTCAGCCTTTCCTTGTTGCGCTTTCCTTATTACGTGTTGTCTGCGTATTGCCCGTGTACCGTCAGTTCTGCGCGAGCGCGGCACGCTGGGCGGCCTGCAGCTCCTTGTTGCCCTTCTCCGCCAAGTCAAGCAGCGCGTTGAGTTCCGCACGGCTGAACGGACGATGCTCCGCGGTGCCCTGAATCTCGATGAATTCGCCGGAACCGGTCATGGCCACGTTCATGTCGGTCATGGCCTGACTGTCTTCGATGTACGGCAGATCGAGCATGGGCTTGCCGTTGATCACGCCTACGGAGACCGCGGACACGCAATCCTTCAGCACCCGGTCGGCGGACTTGATGTGCTTGTGCTTCTCCGCCCAGCGCATGGCGTCCACCAGCGCAACGTATGCGCCGGTGATGGAGGCCGTGCGGGTGCCGCCGTCCGCCTGCAGCACGTCGCAATCGATCTGCACCTGATTCTCGCCGAGCGCCTTCATGTCAACGACTCCACGCAGGCAACGTCCGATCAGACGGCTGATCTCGTGCGTGCGTCCGCCGATCTTGCCACGCACGGACTCACGGTCAGTGCGGTCCGCGGTGGCACGCGGCAGCATGGCGTATTCGGCGGTCACCCAGCCCAGGCCGGAATCCTTGCGCCAGCGCGGAACGCCGGTGGTGAACGTGGCCGTGCACATCACGCGGGTGTTGCCGCATTCAACGAGCACGGAGCCTTCCGGCACATCCGTGAAATTACGGGTGATGCGCACCGGCCTGAGCTCATCGACCTTACGGCCGTCCGCACGAATCACGGTCTGTTCGCTCAGCATGTCTTTGATAGCTACCATCTCGTCCACCTTAGGTTCGGCAATCTCGAAAATTTCTAATCCTCGACACTATCACCATCCCGCCATCTGCCTCTCGCGGCAATTGCCGTCGATGCAACACTTCGACGTATCATGGAACGCAACTGATGTTTGGCCACCGCGAGGCCTACACTTATGGTCAGTTTTACCAAAAGTCAAGAAAGGCTTTGGAATGCTGGATTATTCACCCGCAATGATGACCGATATGTACGAATACACCATGCTCGACGCATGCCTGAAGGACGGCACCGCCAACCGCAAGTGCGTATTCGAGATCTTCACCCGCCACCTGCCGCTGGGTCGCCATTATGGAGTGGCGGCCGGCCAGGGGCGCATTCTCGACGCTCTCGAGAACTTCCATCTGAGCGATTCCGACCTGAAATTCCTCGCCGACCGCAAAGTGGTCAGCCCCGAAACCATCGCATGGCTGGAGAACTTCCACTTTTCCGGCAATATCAAGGGCTACCGCGAAGGTGAGATGTTCTTCCCGAACTCGCCCATCCTGCAGGTCGAGGGCACGTTCGGCGAGTGCACCCTGCTCGAAACGCTGTTGCTGAGCATTCTGAACTACGATTCCGCCGTCGCATCCGCCGCATCGCGCATGGTTAGCGCGGCGAAGGACCGCCCCTGCATGGATATGGGCGGCCGACGCACCAACGAATGGGCCGCGGTGGCCGCGGCACGTGCGGCCGTCGTTGGCGGTTTCAAAGGAACCGCCAACCTTCTGGCCGCGAAGATGTACGGCCTGAAGGCCATCGGAACGGCCGCGCACTGCTTCACGCTGGTGCACGACGACGAGCGCAGCGCGTTCGAATCGCAGATCGCCGCGCTCGGCAAGAACACCACGTTGCTGGTCGACACCTACAACATCGAGGAAGCCGTGAAGACCGCCGTGGAAGTGGCCGGCCCTGAACTGGGTGGCGTACGCATCGATTCGGGCGACCTTGCGTCCCTGGCGCAGCGCGTGCGCAACCAGCTCGACGCGCTGGGAGCCACCAATACGAAGATCACCGTGACCAACGACCTCAACGAATACGCGCTGGCATCCCTGCAGACCGCCCCGGTCGACTCCTACGGCGTGGGCACCATGCTGGTCACCGGCTCCGGCGCACCCACGTGTGCGATGGTCTACAAGCTGGCCGAACGCGAGAATTCCGACGGCACCATGCAGCCCGTGGCCAAGAAGTCGAAGGACAAGGCCACCGTGCCGGGCCGCAAACTGGCGTTCCGCTCCTACGAATACTCCTTGGCCGACTGCGAACACGTCATCGCCGGCTCCGAGGAGAAGCTCGCCGCCTTCCAGCCTCAGGAAGGATGGAAGGATCTGCTGGTCGACTACGTCTCCCACGGTGAGATCGACGGCAGCTACCAGGGCCACGACGCCATCGTCAACGCGCACAACCATCGCGCGAAGGCGCTGGCCGAGCTGCCGATCGGCGCGCAGAGCCTCATCGAGGGCGATCCAGTGATTCCGACCGAGATCACCGTCCTCTAGCCATTCATCCGCGCCCGTCCGCATCCGTCCGCGTCTCCGTCAGGCCGACGCCGCAACGTCGACCTGACCGACGCACAGTCGGATATCAGCGAAAATCCTTGCCGTCGTAGTCGGACCAGTCCGGATGTGGCGTGCCGTTCTCGTAACTGCTTTTCAGATCCGTATACAGATGCAGTTTGCGCAGCACATGCATGTACGCCTCCTCCAAGGCGGCACGTTGCTCGATGATGGCGACCCTGCGGTGCTCCAGCAATTCGACCATGTCCGCGATGCGCGCGCGTTCGTCGCGTTCGTATTCGAAGAACTTCTTCAGTTCCTCGATGCTCATGCCCGCATGTTTGAAGCACGCGATTGCTTCAAGACGACCGATATGCTCGTCGCCGTACACGCGCCGTCCAACGTCGTCACGGCCAACGTTCACCAGCAATCCCTGGTCTTCGTAATAGCGCAGTGTCGACGGTTGCACATCGAATCGCCGCGCGACCTCGCGAATGGAGTATTTCGCCATTCCCAGCCCCTTCCGAATTCCCGCAATCCCATGCAACGGCCAACCGCCGCCCTTTGCGCTCAAGTTTACTTGAAGTGCGACGATGGTCATATCGTCAACACGACCGAAACATCACGGCCAACAGACATCAAGGAGGAGTTTTGTTCGAGCCAACAACCATATACACGCCATCCCCCGCCCGCTACGACACCATGGTCTACAACCCTGTGGGCGCCAGCGGACTGAAACTTCCGGCGGTCTCCCTCGGATTCTGGCACAATTTCGGAGACATAACCCCCTACAACACCATGCGCCAGATCGTGTTCACCGCATTCGACAACGGCATCACCCACTTCGACCTGGCCAACAACTACGGACCCGAACCCGGTTCGGCAGAGAAGAACTGCGGAAGACTGCTGCACGAATACTTCCAGCACCACCGCGACGAGTTGATCATCAGCACCAAAGCCGGCTACGAAATGTGGCTCGGCCCCTACGGAGACCTCGGAAGCCGCAAATACCTGCTCGCATCGCTCGACCAGAGCCTCGAACGTCTCGGCCTCGACTACGTCGACATCTTCTACCATCACCACATGGACTCCGAAACCCCGCTCGAAGAGACCATGGGAGCCCTCGCCACCGCAGTCAACAGCGGCAAGGCGCTGTACGTGGGCCTTTCCAACTACGACGGCCCGACCCTCGAAAAGGCCACGGCCATCCTGGACGAGCTCCATGTGCCGTTCGTCATCAATCAGAACCGTTACAACATCTTCGACCGCACCGTCGAACGCAACGGACTGAAGGAAACCACCAATCGACTTGGCAAAGGCCTGATCACCTTCTCCCCGCTCGAACAGGGATTGCTGACCGACCGCTATCTGAACGGTGTTCCCGCCGACAGCAGAATCGCGCACGACGGCCGATTCCTGCAGGAAAGCGCGTTGACCGACGCGCGGCTGCAGCAAATCCGCGAACTGAACGACATCGCACGCGATCGCGGCCAGACGCTTGCGGAAATGGCGCTCGCCTGGCTGCTGCACGACGGCATGGTCACGTCCGTGCTGGTAGGCGCGTCCAGGCCGCAGCAACTGCTCGACAACATCGGCGCGTTGAGGAACCTCGCCTTCAGTGACGAAGAACTGCGGCGCATCGACGAGATTTCCCTGCGCTAGGATTTGGGTCCCCACGGCTTTCGTCATCAATAAAGAAGATCCTTACGATTTGCGTGAATCGTAAGGATCTTCTCGTATGCGACCGCACATGCGGCTTCGTACGCGGCCATGCGCTAGAACGAGGAGTTCATCATCTCCTCGTACAGACGCTTGCAATCCGGGCACACCGGGAACTGCGAAGGATCGCGCTTCGGCACCCACACCTTGCCGCACAACGCCACGACCGGACGGCCCGTACGCTTCGATTCTGCGATGCGATCACGGGAAACGTAATGGGCGAATCGGTCGGCGTCGCCGTTACCGCCATCGTCAAGCTTCGTTTCCTCCTCCGGACGTTCCAGCACGGCGGTGCCTGCGTCGGGGTTGGAAAGCGGCGAGACGGGATCCGCGTCGTCGAAGAATTCGTTCTGGAAAACCAATGCCATGAGAAGCTCCATCCGTACACAACCGCCATGTCGGCGGCCAACTGCAACCAATCATAGTCGCGCGCGTGGCGATTCGCGCGGCGTAATCGTTCGAACGCGCTACCCTTAAGGTTATGACAATTGCAGTTTGCCCCGGGTCGTACGACCCCGTGACCGTCGGACACCTGGACGTCATCGAACGTTGCGCGCGTTTTTTTGAGGAAGTCCATGTGGTGGTGGCGGTGAATGCGGCGAAGACGCCGATGTTCTCCGAAGAAGACCGCGTCGACATCATCCGCCATGCCCTTGAAGAGCGCCATTGCACCAATATCACGGTCTCTTCGACCACAGGCCTGATCACCAACTATTGCAAAAAAGTCGGCGCGACGGTCATTGTGAAGGGCCTTCGTCAGAACGGCGATTACGAGGCCGAGCTCGGCATGGCGCTGGTCAACCGCAAACTCGCGGACGTGGAGACCCTGTTCCTGCCCGCGGCGCCGGCATTGGAGCATATCTCCAGCTCCGTGGTCAAGGACGTGGCACGTCATGGCGGCGATGTGACCGGCATGGTGCCCGACTACGTGATTCCGCTGCTCAAGGAGTCTCTGAACAACGAAAAGAGAGCATGATGGGTGAAGAGACAGTAGGATTCGACCCGATGGACGACCGCGATCCCAACAACGGATTCGCGGACGATTCCACCGCACAGCGCGAGCGGACGAGCCGTTCCGCTGCGGGCCAGCCGACCGATTTCTCCGTGAATCCCGATTTCACGGACGATTCCGCTTCGGACCAGCCGCCGAAACCGCTGTTTTCCATGTCGGAACTCCCCGACCTGCGCCATACGTTCAATGTCGATTCCCCGCTCGACGAGAATTCCAACCACAACCGCGAGGAATTCACCACAGTCTACGACATCATCGACACCATGGAGACCATGCTGTCCGAAGCCAAGCCGATTCTGTTCGCCCCAGGTTCCGTACGCGTGGATCGTGAGGAATTCACCGACCAGCTTGAACAGCTCAAGAAGATGCTGCCGGTACAGCTGGAGCGCGCGTCTGCGTTGATGCGCGAATCGGAACGACGCTTGGAAAACGCGCAATCGCAAGCCAATGCGATCGTGGCATCCGCGCAATCGCGCGCCGCGGACACGGTACGCGAAGCCAATGAGCAGGCGCAGTTCCTTGCAGGGCAGGAGCATGTCACCGAGCTTGCGCGTCAGAAGGCGCGTGCTATCCTCGACCAGGCGCAGGCGAAAGCCGACCGTCTCACACAGGGAGCGGACAAATACTGCACCACCGTCATGGAAACGTTGCAGCAGCAACTCGGCAAGCTCAACAACGACGTACAGGCGGGACTCAACGTGCTGTACGATCGCCAGCGCGAAGCCGGCACGCATATGCCGCATCTTGATTCAAACGACTATCCGGAAGGCTGATCATGGCACGTATCGAAGATTCACCGTGGGCCGTCTCCGTGGCGCAGGTCGCCTCGCGAGCCGGTCAAAGCAAGGAGATCGACTCCGTTTTCCCCGCACCCAGCGGCATCGGCGATGCGATCGTCGGCATTGACGAAGGTGCGGACGTCAGCGTCATCGGCTCCTTCGATTCGATCGTCGACGGCTTGATCCTCAACGCCCGCATCAACGCCCCGGTGCATGCCGAATGCACGCGTTGCCTCAAGCCGATCACCCATGATTGGACGGTCAGCGTCACCTCCTTCTTCCCTTACGACGACAAGTCCTCCTCTGACGACAAGGGCAAGTCCGGCAAGAAGGGCAAGGAAGAGGAAATCGACATCATCGCCGGAGAGGACGAGTCGGAAGACACGTATCCGCTTCTTGAAGGCGGCTCCTGGGCCGATCTGGAGGCGCTGCTGCGAGATACGCTGGTCGAGGAACTTCCGTTGCAGCCGTTGTGCAAGCCGGATTGCCTGGGATTGTGTTCGCAGTGCGGCGCCGACCTCAACGAGAATCCGGACCACCACCACGACGTCACCGACATTCGTTTCGCCGCGCTGGAAGGCCTGAAAGCCCAGCTGGAAAGCGACGAGCAGGCCTGAACGTCCACCGATTTGGCGTTTGTACGGAGCCCACGTTAGAATACTGAACGCTTAAGCTCAATCGTTCGAACGAAACAGAGGAAACACAATGGCACTGCCTAAGTACAAGACCTCGCGCGCGAATACCCATTCTCGCCGCGCAAACTGGAAGGCCAAGGCCGCCCAGACCGTTACCTGCCAGAACTGCGGCGCTCCGGCGCTGCCGCACATGGCCTGCCCGAGCTGCGGCGTGTTCCGCGGCCGCGTGTACCGCGAGGCCATCCGCGCCATCCACACCAAGTGAGTGGTTGCCGGATAACGGTATAGAAGCATCAGACCCTGCCATCGACGGGTGGCAGGGTTTCTTTATAATCAACAGCGTATAAATCAACGACAACGTTGTTTACGTAGCAAAGAAGGCCAGTCCGCTGGCTGCCTTGCCACGTGCGCAACGGCCAATACACAATCGCAGGCCGGTCTTCGCATCGGCCGCAAGGTCCGTAAGGAGCATCGCAATGGCCAACGGCAGGAAGTCCGGCAACAAATCCGGAACCCACGGCAAATCCAACAAACACAACGTTCCGAGCGTCGAGCAGAGCATGAACGCGGCGGACGCGCTGTTCGAAGCGCTGGGAACCACGCTCGACCCCGATCTACTCATCGAAGCGCTCACACATCGCTCCTTCTCGCATGAGAACCCCGGCACGAAGAACTACGAACGTCTGGAATTCCTCGGAGACGCCGTGCTTGAACTCGTTTCCACGGAAACGCTGTACAAAACGCATCCGGACAAGACCGAAGGCCAGCTCGCCAAAATGCGCGCCAAAGCCGTTTCCGAAGACTCGCTCAGCAAAATCGCCAGGGAGACGCTGCACGTCGGCCCGTATATCCTGCTCGGCCACGGCGAAGCGGAACAGGGCGGCGCCGATAAAAGCTCCATTCTGTGCGACATCGTCGAATCGCTGATCGGAGCCACGTTCGTCCAGTACGACATCGACGAGGCACGTCGGGTCGTGCACCATCTTGTGGACGCGACGCTTGTGGAGGTCGCCACGGAAGGCCCGGCGCTCGATTGGAAGACGTCGCTCACCGTCAAGGCGCACGAGATGGGACTGGGCGAGCCTTACTACCAGATGGCGGTATCCGGTCCGGAATACGCACAGATATTCACCGCGCAGGCCATGCTCGAAGGCTCCGACGAGGTGATCGGCACCGGCACGGGCTCCAGCAAGCGCAAGGCCCAGCTCGCGGCCGCCGAAGAGGGATGGAAGAACCTCGACGCACGCGGCTGACCCGCCATGGCGGACGCCACACCCACACCGCACCCGTCCGCGCTCACCATTGCCGCACATCCGCAACACGCCGGTATATGGCCCTTCTTCGGCAAGCCACGCTGTCAGCCGATAGCATAGACTGATTACTAGCGAGAGAATGCGATTCGAGAAGTCGCCACAAGCGGCTCACGGCATTCCGCTTAACGGGGTACTGCCGACGCTCCACAGACGCGTCCAGTGCCCCGTGGCAAGTTTCCATGAGCGAGCATGAGAGGGAACATGGTGTTACCTACGCCTCTGCAGGCATTCAGCGGCATGCCCAAGGCATCCGCAGCAACCGAAAAGCAGGCCGTCGTCGACGGCGAGAAGATGACCGGCGCCGAAGCGTTGGTTCGTTCGCTGGAGGATTTGGGCGTTCAGGACGTTTTCGGTATTCCTGGCGGCGCTATTCTGCCGGTCTACCACGCGATCAAAGACGATACGAAGTTCCGTTTTGTACTGATGCGCCACGAACAGGCCGCAGGCCATGCGGCTGAGGGTTACGCCGTGGCGACCGGCCACGTCGGTGTCTGCATCGTCACTTCCGGCCCCGGCGCGACCAATATGATCACACCGATCGCCGACGCGAACATGGATTCCATCCCGCTGGTCGTCATCACCGGCCAGGTTGGCGTGAACTCCATCGGAACCGACGCGTTCCAGGAGGCCGACATCGTCGGAGCCACCTACCCGGTGGTCAAGCATTCGTATCTGGTCACCCGCGCGCAAGACATTCCGCGTGTACTCGCCGAAGCGCATTACATCGCGCGTTCCGGCCGCCCCGGCCCGGTTCTGGTCGACATCACCAAGACCGCCCAGGTCGGTGAAATGTACTATTCGTGGCCGCAGCGCATGATTCTGCCCGGATACAATCCGACCACGAAGGCCCACGGACGCGTGCTGTCCGACGCGGCGAAGCTGTTCGAGAAGTCCTACCGTCCGGTGCTGTACGTCGGCGGCGGCGCGGTGCGTTCCGACGCGGGCAAACTCGTCAAGGAGCTCGCGGAAGTCACCAACGCGCCCATCGTCACCACACTGCCGGCACGCGGCATCGTCCCCGACTCCGATCCGAAGGTGCTCGGCATGCTCGGCATGCACGGCACCATCGCGGCCACCGGCGCCGTACAACGCTGCGACCTGCTCGTTGCGATCGGCGCACGTTTCGACGATCGCGTCACCGGCAAACTCGACGCGTTCGCGCCGGGCGCCCGTGTAATCCATATCGATATCGATCCCGCGGAAATCGGCAAAAACCGCCAGCCCGACGTGCCGATCGTCGGAGACGTAGCAACCGTGCTTGGCGACCTCATTCCGGAGATCAAGCGCGAACAGGCCGTGCATGGAAAGCCAGACGTGAGCCATTGGTGGGAGATCATCAACAAGTGGCGTGATGACTACCCGATCAAGTGGGAGGAGCCGACCGACGGTTCCCTCGCTCCGCAGTGGGTGGTCAAGCAGCTTTCCGACATGGCCGATCCGAACACCATCTGGGCCTCCGGCGTGGGCCAGCACCAGATGTGGGCCACCCAGATCATCGAATTCAACAAGCCGCACTCCTGGCTCTCCTCCGGCGGTCTGGGAACCATGGGCTTCGGCCTTCCCGCGGCAATCGGCGCACGCGTCGGTTCCGCCCGTTATTTCGACGACGACAAGCCGGTGTGGCTCATCGACGGCGACGGATCGTTCCAGATGACCTCCGAAGAGCTGGCGGCGGCGTTCCTCGACCACACACCGATCAAGATCGCGCTGCTGAACAACTCCGTGTACGGCATGGTCCGTCAGTGGCAGACCCTGTTCTACGAGCACCACTATTCCGCGACGAACCTGATGGATGGCGAGAACGAGCCTGAAATCGTCGACGTTCCGGACTTCGTGAAGCTTGCGGAAGCCTATGGTTGCGTCGGTATGCGCGCCTTCACCAAGGAAGAGGCCATCGAATGCATCAAGAAGGCCAATGAGATCAACGACCGTACCGTGCTCATCGATTTCCGTGTGTGGAAGGACGCCATGGTATGGCCTATGGTCGCCGCCGGCGATTCCAACGACAATGTCACCTACATGCCGGGAATCAAGCCGCTGCTGAACACTCCGGTCGAGAACGAGTAACGGAAGGAAAGGTCCGATCATGGCAAATTATCCAGCATCCCAGCCGGGTTCCAAGCGTCATACGCTGTCCGTGCTCGTTGAGAACCGCCCAGGCGTGCTGTCCCGCATCGCCGGCCTCTTCGCAAGGCGTGCGTTCAACATCAATTCGCTGTCCGTCTCCCCCACCGAGCGTCCGGACATCTCCCGCGTCACCGTCACGGCCGACGTGGACGAGGTTCCGCTCGAGCAGATCATCAAGCAGCTCAACAAGCTACTCCATGTGCTGAAGATCGTCGACCTCGATCCGAGCACCACCGTGGAGCGCGAGCTGGTGCTCATCAAGGTGGCGGCCGACGAGTCGAACCGTTCCGACGTGTTGGAGATCGTCAGGCTGTTCCGCGTGCGCGTCGTCGACGTGAACCCGGAGTCCCTGACCATCGAAGCCACCGGCGCGGAAGGCAAGATCGACGCGCTGCTCGGTCTGCTGGAACACTACGGCATCATCGAGCTGGTCCGTTCCGGCGCTGTGGCGGTCACCCGCGGTCCGAAGGCGCTGAGCGAGAAGGTGCTCGGCTCCGAGATCACCGGCCGCTGATTGATCAGTTGAACCAATCGATCAATCAGAGTTCGACCGGTCTCATCTAAAATACGAAAGGTGGTTCCCCACAGGGAACCACCTTTTTTCTTGCCTGCCGTATCGGCCGTCTCGGCTGCAATATCTGTCAGCCGTGCCTGATTGCTGAGAATTGCTGACAGCCGTTCTCAGCGATCAGGCACATTGCCGACTAATCGCGAATCAAACGATCTTCGGCATCGGCGTGGTGAGCGACGCGGTCAGGTTCACATGCACCAGACCGGCGCCGGAATGCACTTCCACCTTCTTCAGGGTGACCGTACGTTCGTCTGCCGGAGCGGAATCGTTGTCGGTCATGGTGGCGGGAGACTTCACGGCCACCAGAGCCATGTCACCGAGGTTCATGCCCGCGCTTGCGCACAGGTTCATGGCCTCGCTCAGCGATTCAGCGAAACCGTCCTTGAGCACCACACGCTCGGCCGGCACGCCGTAGGCATGCTCCGCCACCCAGCGCACGTTCTCCACCAGAGCCATGCCCTTGTGGCTGTGCGGTGCGGCCGGCATGGAACCGTTCACCACGGCGTCCACGAAGGCGTCGAGCTGCGGGGCGAGCGCGTCGCCGCCGTCACGGTACAGGTTGCCGATGATCGGCGCGCGGAACTCAAGTTCCTCGGCGGTGGCCTTCAGTGCCGGAATCTGATCGTCCTCGCCGTCCCACAGGTTGATCAGCGGGAAGGTGGGGATGTCGAGTCCTTCAAGTCGCTGCACGTGGAACGGGTAACGCCATGCGAGCGCCGGATCGTCACGCCAGGTGGATGCGCGGGTCACCACAATCGCCGCGGACGGCCACTGCGCACCATACTCGCGGCATGCGATGTCGAGCCACTTCTGGGCACCCGCATCCGCACCGTAACCCGCCTCGACAATCACGACGTCATGCAGGGCGCAGGCCATCTCAACGGAGACCAACGTCGGGATGCCGATGGACACGTTGGCGAACGGGCCGCCATGCACGTACACCGGAGCGCCGTTCACGGTCTCGGTCTTGGCCGGCTTGACGGCATCCGTCAGAATGCCGGTGATGCGCCACAGATCGACGAATTCGCCGAACGTCACGGCCTTGCCGTCCTTGGTGCCGGCGATCATCTTGGAAACGCGGTCGGCGATCTCGTCCATGGAACGGGAAAGCACCACGATCTGCATCAGCTCGCAGGTCGGCGTAAGCACCATACGTTCCGCGACGTTGCCCTTGCCACGATCCACTGCGATCTGACGCAGGGAGCGGGACGGCACCTCGGAAACACGCGGCACCAGAATCTCGTCGAGCTTGCCTTCGTCGATCGCCTTTTCAGCGAAGGAGACGAGCAAATTCTGAGCGGCCTCGATGGAGCCCATTTCGCCGCACAGACCCCAGTCGATCAGCTCCGGATGGGTCAAGGAGGCCTTGCCGCCGCCCGATGCACCGCCCTTGGAACCGGCTGCGGTAATACCCATGCTCGGCTGACGCAGTACGGCGGCCGCGTCGATGCCACGCTCGCGAAGCGCGTCGATCAGCGCGATCGTGGTGGTGGTCTTACCCTCACCGCGGGAAGCCTTCAGCGGGGTGTCGGCAGTGACGAGCACCACCTTGCCGTGCTTACGGGGAGCATCCGGATTGCTCTTCAGGTAGTCGAGATATCCGAATGCATCAATCTTCTGCACCAAACCGTACTGGCTGGTGAAATCCTCAATGCTGGTCATTGGGGTTCCTTTCTGAAGGTTTAGAACATCGGAAATTGTAACGATGTTCCATTACGGATAGGAATGGGGTTCCGCAGCGCGGTCGTTAGAAGTCGGACATGTGGAAGCCGTTCTTCATGTTCATGCTCGTGGTGTAGAGCACGGAATCGAGCAGCTTGTCGGTTTCCTCCTTGAGTTTTGCGGCCATGGTCTCATTGGCCTCGGCAAGGATTTCGCGCGCCTGGGGGTTGCGGATGGCTTCGATGATGTCGTCCGGTTCCATCGGCTGCACATCGTCGAACTCGTCCTCGGCGTCGAACTCGTCCACCGTGTTCCCGCACAGCTGCTCGATACGCTCATCAGTGTCGGCGATCAGTCGATGGCCCATGGCTCCGGTCTTCTCCTGATAACGCTCGACCGCATTGGCGGTGTCGGCGAAGCTGGCGTCGCACAGGGCCGCGATGATGCGGTTCTCCCAGTAGAAGTTCTCCGAGGTCACGCGGGTGGTGGTGTCCTCCAAGTACTTCGGTGTGGAATCGACGTTCGGGAAGAACGGCACCAGCGTGTTGAACGGGTTGGAACCGTAGGCGATCCACTGGATGGCGCGGCTCACCTGCGGGCGGTACGGGCGAATCTGCATGACCGCGAGCTGGCTTTGGCGGTTGATGCCGATCGGACGGAACATGTGGCGGGTGTGCTGGTCGCCGAGTTTTCCGTACGGATCATACGGAGTGCCCTGATAGTGGGAGCTCAGCACGTACTTCACGTCTTCGATGGTGATCTTGCGTTCCGGCTGCCGTGCCCACGGGATGTCGTTGGACGTCGGGGTATGGTCGGCATCCGGACCGTCCCACTGCTCGTCGTACGGGTTGAGGAAACGCTGCATGTACCAGGCGCGGGGCGTGTTGTACACGTGGTCGGAGTCGGAGTGGGAGCCGAACGCGTCACGCGGGTTGAACGGGGTGGTGTTCTCCACGGACAGGTCCAGATGGTTGCGTTCGATGAATTCGGCCATGTCCGCGGAGCACATGTGGTCCTCCTGGTTGCCCAAGGCGTCTTCCAGGTCGAATTCGTCGATGCCCAGCTGGTTCGGCATGGTCACGTACGCCTCGTCCGGCACACGCTTGGCGATCCAATGATGTCCGCCGACGGTTTCCAGCCACCAGATCTCATCGACGTCGGAGAAGGCAACACCGTTCATCTCGTACGTGCCGTACTCCTCAAGCAGCGCGCCCAGTCGTTCCACGCCTTCGCGGGCGGTTTTGATGTACGGCAGCACGAGGGTGAGGAAGTCCTCCTCGCCGATTCCACCGAGAACTTCCGGCTCGTACCCGTCTTCACCTTCCTTGCCTTTGGCGGGGATGAGTTCGACGAACGGATCGGCTCCGAGCACGCGCTCGTTGGTGGTGAGGGTTTCGGTGGCGCTCATCGCCACATTGGCCTCGTTCACGCCGGCTTCGCCCCAAATACCTTCCTTCAGGTCGGCGTTCGGCACTGCCGTGTACTGCAGCGGCTCTTCCGGCAGGTCGATCCGCACGTGGGAAAGCACACTCTTGTAGGTGCGCGGCTGCTCCTCCGGCTTCACTACGACGAAACGCTTCGGGCAGAATTCCCCGTTCGCGCTGTCTTCATTGCGGGCGATGATGGTCGACCCGTCGTAGCTTGCGTCCTTGCCAACCAGAATCGTGGTGCACGCCATAATGTGTTTGTATTCCTTTCTTTTGGATGGAATTTTTTTATTATTTTCAGGCTTTGCCTGTAAGGAAGATACCACCCTGATCAACGATCGAGCCGCTGGTACGCAACGCACGTTCCATTTCGTTCAGCCAGAATCCCTGATTGAGGCCCGTGATGGGAGCCGTTGTTCCCCACACGTGCAGGTAGTATTCGTGGTCCTGATCGGGCGGATACGGGCCGTTGTACCGCATAGTTACGGCAGGGTCGGTGCTGCGTCCGGAAAGCAGCGGGGACGCGGCGGACGTACGCCCTTGGATCGCCTCCGGAATCATGGCGGAGACCGTTCGTGAGAAGTCGGCCGGAATCGCCAGCGCATGGGAATCGTTGAAATCGAACATCAACGCGTCGACCGACAGATTGGCAAGCGCCCAATGGTTCCACTGGAAGCCGCATACCGGAATCGAATCCGGATCCACGAATTCCCAATGCAGGAATCGCACGGATGGGTCGAGTTCGTCGATGTAGAAGGGGAAGGAAACGATCGGAGTGCCGTCAATGCAATTTTCGGGCGGCGCCGCCTTGGAAAACGCATCGGGGATAATGATGAAATCTACGGAAATCTTCATGCATCCAGTATCGCCCATACACGTGACTCATCATGCGTTGTTACTCGATTCCCGCGCAATTTCCTCCCCATCGGGAAAAGGCCGGCATCCCAACCACGAAACGTCATGTCAGGCCGCGATCAGCGCGCAGAACAGCGCTTCGAGCACCAGAACCGGATTGCCGTTGCCGTTGAGCCTGCGTCTGGCCGTGGCTATGTCTTCCAGCCTGCGCACCGCTCCGGCGCGGTCGAGCCGCACCGACAGTTCCGCGATGGCCGAACGGTTCTCAAGATTGACCAGTCCGACGGAGTCCTCGGCGTTGTTCTGCAATACGGCAACATCGCGATAGATGCTGGCGATGGAGTTGAGCGCACGGTCGAGCACGTCTCGGGTGAGCCTTGTGGACTGTTTTTTGAGCTCGTCCTTTTTGGAGATCGCATTGTAGGAGCTACGCAGTTTCGGCGGAATGCGGTCCTTCTCACCAAGTCCGTTGATACGGCGGAATTCGGTTTCGGCGGCGGCGACCTTTTTGTTCACCTCATCGTCCGCCTGGGTTTTCGCGCTGTCGATCAGCTGTCCGGCCAGCAGCACCGCATCGGACGCCCTCATGAGATTGAGCACGCCGACGATCAGCTCGTCACGGTCCGCCATGACCCGTTCTTCGGTCGCATACAGCCCTGCGATGCCGATATGCCCTTGCGCGAGACGGGCGGCACGCACTGCGATTTTCGGCTCAACGCCTTGCGATTCAAGGAATTTCGCCACTGCCTGGTCCGGCGGCACCGCAAGGTTCACGATGCGGGTACGCGAGCGGATGGTCGGAAGCACGTCCTGTGCGCTGGGTGCGCACAACAGCCATATGGTGTGCTCGCTCGGTTCTTCGATTTCCTTGAGCAGCACGTTCGTGGTGCGTTCCAGCATGCGGTCGACGTCTTCGATGATGATGATTCGCCACGGCGCGGTGCTGGGCATCTGCTCCGCCGTGGTGATGATGTCCCGCACCTCATCGATGCCGATGGTCACTTTGTTGGTGGCCAGTACGGTGACGTCCGGATGCGTGTCGGCAAGCACCTGCTGCGAGACTCTGGTCGGCTCGTCGTCAAGTCCGTGATCCGGGCTTTCCAACGCGGCGGCGAAGGCGCGGGCCACATACGAACGTCCGGATCCGGGAGGGCCGCAGATCAGCCATGACTGGGCGATGGCGCTCGGGTTTCCGCAGGCTATGGCCTTGAGTTGTTCGACCACCTGATCCTGGCCGACGATCGAGTCCCATACGCTCATTGGCCGCGTCCCTCCTCGAAGGTGGCGTCACAAATGGTTTCACAGGTTGTTCCACGATCGGTGTGCGCGGACGACACCTCCGCCGATTGCCGCTGGCACGCCTGCAACAGGTCGAAATCCGTTTTGATCCGCTCCCATACGTTCTCGATGGATTCACCTGCATCGATTACCCGGAACCGGTCCGGCTCGGCTTCGGCGAGGTCAAGGAACGCGGTACGGGTGCGATTTTGGAAGTCGCTTCCCGCCGATTCCATGCGGTCCTCGCCATGCTGCAGTCTCGCATGCGATTGTTCCGGGTCCAGATCGAGCAAGTACGTGCGCTCCGGCAGCAGTCCGTCCGTCGCCCACATGCTCAGCGAGCGAATCTCCTCAAGCGTCAGTTCCCTACCTCCTGCCTGGTAGGCAAGGGAGGAATCCAGGTAGCGGTCGGTGATCACCACGGCACCGCGTTCGACGGCCGGACGAATCACCTCCGACACATGCTGGGCGCGGTCCGCGGCGAACAGCAACGCCTCCGCACGCGCGGCGATATCGACCGCCGACGAATCGTCGTCGGCGACACCATGCAACAGCATCTTCCGAATCGCCTTGCCCAATGCCGTTCCGCCCGGCTCGCGTGTGACCACCACCTCACGGCCCTGCGATTCAAGGTATGCACGCAGCCGTTCGACCTGCGTGGTCTTACCAACGCCGTCGATGCCTTCGAACGAAATGAACAAGCCTCGCATACCGTAATCCTTCGCTAATTCTCGCAGTTCCGTGATTCTCATGCCGAAAAACCGTCGTCAGGCGTCCGCCTGACCACAACCTGTCATCGCCACGAATCAGCGGGCGGGCACCACTTCGGGTCGCGCATACCCCTCATTGGCGGCGAGCCATTCGATGTCCGATTTCACGGTGGTCGCGGTCGATCCGATTTCCTTGGCTATGCGGGAGTTCGCCCAGCCCTTGTCGGCCAGATCGCGCACCTTGGCACGTCGGTCCGCACGCGCCTTGTCGGTGGCGCTCACCTTGGATGCACCCTTCGTGGTCTTCGCGCCCTTTTTGGCCGCCGTCTTGCCGGATGCCTTACCAGACGCCTTACGACCTCGCTTGGAAGGTCCCTGCGCACGCTTCTCCGCCAACAGTCGGAACGCCTCCGCGGGCTCGATCGTTTTGGCGTCGTACTGCTTGGGAAGCGTGCGGTTCGTCTCGCCATCGGTGATATACGCGCCGTAGAAGCCTTCCTTGATGGTCACCTGCTTCTGGGTCTCCGGATCCAGACCCAGCTCGCGCAACGGAGGCTTGGCCGCTCCACGACCACGTCCACGACCGTACTTCGGCTGGGCGAACAGTTCCTTCGCCTTCTCCAGATCGACGGTGAAGATCTCGTCTTCGGACGCCAGCGAGCGCGTGTCGGACTTGCCGTCCGCGCCGGTTTTGGTCAGGTACGGACCGTAGCGTCCGTTGTTTGCCTGAACGTTTACCGTGCGCAGCTCACCGGTTTCGGCGTCCGTCTCCTCGTAGGCGCCGACTTCGCGCGGCAGGGAGAGCAGTTTCAACGCGTCTTCCAGTGTCAGCGATTCCGGGCGCATCGTTTTGAACAGCGAGGCCATCTTTGGACGATCCGTCGTTTTCTTGGAGCCGCGTTTTGCGGAAGTTGCGTTGTCCTGCGCTTCCCCATCTGGCATGACCAGTGCGACGTACGGACCGAATCGGCCGTTGCGCACTTCGATGGTGCCACCGGAGAGCGGGTCTTTGCCCAGCTCACGCGGGCCTCCGGAATGGTTTTCAATCAAATCGTGGCCGACTTCCGCGGTCAGTTCGTCCGGCGCGAGGGTGTCCGGCAGCGATGCTCGCTTCGGATTGCCCTCGGCGTCCATGTGGTTCATGTCTTCAAGGTACGGGCCGTAGCGCCCGACGCGCACGTGCAGACCGTCGCCGATTTCGATGGTGTTGATCTCGCGGGCGTCGATTTCCCCGAGTTGGGCCACCTGCTGCTGCAGTCCGACGTGGGCCTCTTCGGAGGATTGCACGGAGTTCAGACCGGAACCGAAGTAGAAGTGGGTAAGCCAGTTCCTGCCGGTCTCCTGACCGTTGGCGATCTGGTCGAGCCCGTTTTCCATGTCTGCGGTGAACTCGTAGTCCACGTACTTCGGGAATTTCGTTTCCAGCAGCTTCACCACGGAGAATGCCAGCCAGGAGGGAATCAGCGCACGGCCGCGCTCGTACACGTAGCCTCGGTCGATGATGGTGGAGATGATGCTTGCGTAGGTCGACGGGCGTCCGATCTCCTTCTGTTCCAGCGTTTTGACGAGCGACGCTTCGGTATAGCGTGCCGGAGGCTGGGTTTCGTGGCCGTCCGCGCCGACTTCGACCGCGGCAAGTTCGTCGCCCTGCTGCATCGGCGGCAGCGATGCGTTCTCTTCAGTCTTCGATTCGGATTTCGCGTCCTTCTTGGCGTCGGACGTTGCAGAACGACGCCCCTCCCCCGTGGCCTTCATGAAGCCCGGGAATTCGATTACGGTGCCGGATGCCTGGAAGATGGCATCGCCGTTCGATTCCGTAGGCGCCGACAGTCGTACCGTTGCGGTGGAGCCGGTCGCGTCGGCCATCTGGCATGCGAGCGTACGCTGCCAGATCAGCGTGTACAGCTTGAGTTGGTCGGCCGGCACCTTGGTCGCGATTTCCTCGGGATTGCGGAATTGCGCGCCCGCCGGCCTGATGCATTCGTGGGCCTCCTGCGCTCCGGCGGTTTTCGTCGCGTACTGCTTGGGAGCGTCGGACAGGTATCGTTCGCCGAAATTTTTGACGACCGCATCGCGTGCGGCGGCGATCGCCTCCTGCGAAAGCGTCACCGAATCGGTACGCATGTAGGTGATGTAGCCGTTCTCGTACAGTCCCTGCGCGGCACGCATGGTTTGCCGAGAACTCATGCCGAGGCGATTTCCGGCGGTCTGCTGCAACGTGGACGTGGTAAACGGTGGAACCGGACGGCGACGGTACGGCTTGGTTTCCATCGAATCGACGGTAAACGTGGCAAATTCAAGGGAGCTTGCGATTGCGGAGGCCTGTGCCCCGTCCATCTGCACGACGTTGTCCTTCGCGCCGGCGGCGGTCAGTCTGCCATCCGCTCCAAAATCCTTGGACACTGCCAGCCTGCGACCATCCAAGGAGACCATGCGCGAATCGAAGGCAACGTTCTCTCCGTCCGGACCGGTAGCCTCCAAAGTGGCGGTGACATCCCAATACGGAGCACGGACGAATGCCATGCGCTCGCGCTCGCGCTCGACGATCAGCCTGGTGGCAACGGACTGCACACGGCCCGCGGAAAGTCCCGGACCGACCTTGCGCCACAGCACCGGGGACAGCTCATAACCGTACAGACGGTCCAGAATACGACGCGTTTCCTGGGCATCCACCATGGCGCCGTCCACGTCGCGCGTGTTGTTCAGCGAATTTTTGATGGCCTCCGGCGTGATTTCGTGAAACACCATGCGCTTGACCGGGACCTTGGGCTTGAGCGTCTGCACCAGATGCCATGCGATGGCCTCACCCTCGCGATCCTCATCGGTTGCGAGATACAGGGTGTCGGCTTCCTTCAGCGCGCCCTTGAGTTCGGAAACGGTTTTCTTCTTGTTCCCGTCAACGATGTAATACGGCTTGAACCCGTCTTCGACATCAACGCCGAACTTACCGAACTTGGCTTTGTCCGATGCCGGAACCTGGCTGGGCTGCGCAAGGTCACGAATATGGCCTACCGATGCCTTGACCGTGTAGTCGGAGCCCAAATATCCGCCGATTTTCTTGGCTTTGGTGGGAGACTCCACAATAACGAGCTTGCTGCCGGTAGCCATGGCCACTCCTTATTACTAGCGTTTGCAACGCAATATTAATCACGAACTGTGGAGGAATGGCAAACCGACCGTGTGGCGCGACCCGTGTTTTCGTCGTGTTTTCACCGTGTTTTCCGACGGGTCGAAGGTGCGTCGTCAGCGCTTCGGCGGTGCCGGAGGCGCACCCACCAATCCGAGTTTCGTCAACGGCGATGCGGTCAGCTGACGCATGGCCAGCGCGAGGCCGAACACCAACGCACCCACCGACGCGATGAGCACGGCCGAGGAAAGGCATGCGCCGGAATACGTCCATTCCGCACTCAACGCCAATCCGGGCTCGACCTGCCACACGATGTATGCGCCATACAAGGTTCCGAGCACACCGAACGTGAGCAGCACGCTGCCTACGATCTGCACGCTCGGAGAAGACGCACGCTTGCCGGGCTGGTCCATACCGTTCGAAAAGGTCCACGAAAGCGACAGCAGCGCAAAACCACCGACGATCAACAGCGCCATGATCACATCCGTGGTCCTATGCCACTGCCCCGCAACCACCGACAAACCGATCAACGTCGCATACAGCCAACCGAGCACCGCAACCAGCGCACGCAACATCCGCGGAACCGCATACAAGAGAATCACCCCCGCTATGGCGGCGAGCGCAACATGTCCGGAAGGTGCGGAATTACTGGAATTCGATTCAAGATTAATCAGGTACGGACGAGGCAACGTCGTCTTGAGCGTTTCGGCCACGACGAAGCTTACGATGCCGAACACGGCCGATTGCGCGATCGCGATCCATCGTTTTCTCACGATGAGCACGACCAGGGCCACCGCCATCACGACATAGCTCACCGGAGCCACAACATCGGTGACGACGAATACGTTCACCACCGGCTGCAGCCATGCCGGCAACGTCTGCGCGAACTGGGACCATACCATGTCTTCATAGCTTTGGCCTTCCAACGTGCGCACGCCCAGCCACCAGACGCCTGCGGCACAGGCCAGCAGAATCAGACCGAACACCACGCACAGCACCATGCTGGACACCCTCGGACGGCGGATCAAAGGATCGAGTTCGGCGACCTTCCTGCTGATTTCGCGTTCCGTCGGATCAGTACCCCGCACATCATTTCCCGGAAATGCTCGGGACTCCGGCCGGGGCGGCTCCTGCAGCATATTCGCCGACTGATGCGGATCACGGATGAGCGGCTTGAATTCGTTGGTCATACTCATCGAGGATACGACACCGCCAATACCGTGGAAGAAAGCCCGTTGCATATACCGAAATGCATGCCGAGTATCCGTATGGAAGGCGTGAGCATATAGAAAAACCTCCACGTACCCGGAAGAGGCCACTTACCCTTGCTGCATTCCTGCCCTGGGGGAGTTGGGTGACATACCGCCACGCGGAGGCAAGAGTCAAGTGTACACCATGCCCGGACTTATCGGATCGCCGTGCGCGAGTCACATCTGCGCGAGTCATGTCATGTCGATAAGGCTTCGTGGGTACACTTGTTCTGGAATCGCACACGGCTCGTGTGTATTTGACTCATCTGGAAGGTTCTTCTTATGACTGACGCGGTGGAATATCCGGATCTCGTGGTCGTGGGCGCGGGCCTGTTCGGCCTGACCGTGGCACAGCAGGCCGTGGAGCGCCTGGGCGTGAGCGTGCGCATCATCGATGTGCGCAACCACATCGGCGGCAACGCCTACTCGTATGTCGATGAGGAGACCGGCGCCGAAATCCACAAGTATGGGGCCCACCTGTTCCACACGTCCAACAAGCGCGTGTGGGATTACGTGAACAGATTCACGAGCTTCACGAACTACGTGCACCGCGTGTATGCCACGCATGACGG
Organism: Anaerovoracaceae bacterium; assembly: GCA_963598975.1. Classification (GTDB taxonomy): domain Bacteria; phylum Actinomycetota; class Actinomycetes; order Actinomycetales; family Bifidobacteriaceae; genus Bifidobacterium. The sequence goes on along the minus strand of CAVBVU010000005.1, from coordinate 2,692 downwards.
CGAGGTGTACCCGCTGCCGATCAACCTGGGCACCATCAACCAGTTCTTCCACGCCTCCTACACCCCGGCCGAAGCCAAGAAGCTGATCGACGAGCAGGCCGGCGAGCTGGCTGGCACCGATCCGCAGAATCTGAACGACAAGGGCATCAGCCTGATCGGACGCCCGCTCTATGAGGCGTTCATCAAGAACTACACAGGCAAGCAGTGGCAGACCGATCCGAAGGATCTTCCCGCGGGCATCATCAACCGCCTTCCGGTGCGCTTCAACTACGACAACCGTTATTTCAAGGACACGTGGGAGGGTCTGCCGACCGATGGCTACACCGCGTGGATGGAGCGCATGATCGACGATGAGCGCATCGAGGTCTCGCTGGAAACCGACTTCTTCGACGAGTCCCAGCCGTATAACAAGAAGGCTCTGGCCGAAGCCGGCGTGCCGGTCGTGTACACGGGTCCGGTCGACCGTTACTTCGATTATTCGCTCGGCGAGCTGAAGTGGCGTACCGTCGATTTCAAGGAGGTCCGTTACGACGAGGGCGATCATTTCGGATGCCCGGTCATGAACTTCTCCGATTCCGACGTGCCGTACACCCGTGCGATTGAATTCAAGAACTTCAATCCGGAACGCGCCGAACACCAGAACCCGGACAAGACCGTGGTCTGGGAGGAGTACTCCCGCTTCGCCGAGCGTGGCGACGAACCGTACTACCCGATCAACACCGAGGCCGACAAGGAACTGTACGCACGCTACGAGGAACTCGCCAAGGCCGAGCCGAAGACCGTGTTCGGCGGACGTTTGGGCACGTACAAGTACTACGACATGCACAATGTGATCGACACCGCCCTGACCGCATACGAGGAGCAGGTGGAACCGCTGCTCAAGAAGTAGTCTTTCATCGGCCCGATGGTCATCGGACGAATATCGGATGATCATCGGTTTGTGGTTCGTGGGATACGTTTCTCGTCGCATCGGACGCGAACCACGATCTTGAGCGACCGCATATGGCGAGGGCCTGCGAATCATCCAACGATTCGCAGGCCCTCGTTTCGTTTTGCCATCTTGCGCGCGTCACACGAAGCGCGTTCGACTCAGGCGCGCCAGACGTCCTTGCCCGCGGCCTTGGCTGCGGCCACATCGGCGTCAAGCTGCTCTTCGGTGCCTTCGACATTGCCCTTGATGAATTCCTCGACAAGGCGGCGAGCCTCGCCATCCTCATGCTGAACGGCCGGAGACTTCATGAAGTAGGCGCTCGGAGCCAAAATCGGACCGGCCAGATGGCGGTCGAGAGCGATCTTGGCCGCACGGACGGCGTCAATCACAATACCGGCGGAATTCGGGGAATCCCAAACCTGCAGCTTGTATTCAAGACTCAGTGGAACATCGCCGAACGTGGTGCCCTCAAGGCGAACGAAAGCGAACTTCCTATCATCAAGCCAGGCCACGTAATCGGACGGACCGATATGCACGTTACGAGATTCCATATCGTGCGGCACCACGGAAGTGACGGCGCGCGTCTTGGAGATCTTCTTGGATTCCAGACGCGAACGCTGCAGCATGTTCATGAAGTCCATATTGCCGCCGACGTTGAGCTGGTACGTACGATCCAGACGCACGCCGCGGTCTTCGAACAGACGGGCCATCACACGGTGCGTGATCGTCGCGCCCACCTGCGATTTGATGTCGTCACCGACGATCGGAACGCCCGCATCGCGGAACTTCTGCGCCCATTCCGGATCGGACGCGATGAATACCGGAAGGCAGTTCACGAACGCGCATCCCGCGTCCATGGCGGCCTGGGCGTACGCCTTGTCGGCCTGCTCGGAACCGACCGGCAGGTAGGAGACGAGCACGTCGACCTGCTTGTCGCGCAGCACCTGAGCCACGTCGACCGGTTCGGCGTCCGATTCCTCGATCATCTCACGGTAGTAGTCACCCAAACCATCGTTGGTCGGACCACGCAATACCTCAACGCCCAGGTTCGGCACGTCGGCGAACTTGATGGTGTTGTTCTGGGACGCTTCAATGGCCTCCGACAAATCCTTGCCGACCTTCAGAGCGTCAACGTCGAACGCCGTGACGAATTCGATGTCACGAACGCGGTATCCTCCAAAATTGTTGTGCATCAAGCCGGGAATCTTATCCTCGTCCTTGGTGTCCTTGTAATATTCAACACCCTGAACCAGCGACGAAGCGCAATTGCCCACGCCGGCTATAGCTACACGAATACTCATATGAAACGACTCCCCATATGTATGACGTTTATCGGTATACCAATCCTCAAGCATACCTTCGAAACGGCAAAAAATCGTTTGAAATGCTGACAAAAACCTGAATAACGGCTGTATTACGACAGTCGACAGAACACTGTCGATTTGTAAAAGAGCTGCATAAGTATCCCTCATACCCCCTCAATCACACCCCCTTTCGTAATGTTTCTCAGGACATGCGGCTACGGTGGAAGCATGGTTTCACACAAACGAAGCGTAAGCTCGCGCTCCGCCGCACCACGGACGATCAGCGGCCAAAGCGCGCAAAGCAACGCATCCAACAGCGCGCGGAGTGACGCGTCCAACAGCGCACGTCACCGTCCAAGCCACGGAGCGCATCGCGCGAACGGACCCAAAAAGCGGCGCGGAAAAAAGCTCGGGCCGCTCATCCTGAAATGGGTGTTGGGTATTTTCGCGGTACTTA
>CAVBVU010000004.1:0-45451 GCA_963598975.1 Anaerovoracaceae bacterium | reverse complement strand
CGACGTAAGCGGTGCGGTTTGCGTCGGTATAGGGATAGTGTCGGGCTGTGGGTATACCCGCACCGACGCGGATAGTGTGGTTTGCGTTGGTATGAGGATAGTGTGAGTTGCCGGGTATACCCATACCAACGTAAGTGGCATGGTTTGCGGTGGTATGAGGATAGTGCAGGCCGTCCTGTATTCTCATACCGCCACAAACGGTCGTTGGAGAGATGGCAGCAAAGACGTCCGTCGGAACGGCGGTGGCACGTGCCGTTTGTTATTTTCGCTTGACGACAGTCGCCAAGCCGGCCACGATAAGAGCAGCGGCCACGATGACCGCCATCCATACGGGCACTTCAGTACCGGTCGACGGCAGTTTAGAAGCGTTTTTCGCGGAATCCGCTTTCGTGGCTCCAGAATTTGGTTTCGTATCCGTTCCAGAATTTGGTTTCGTATCCGTTCCGGAATCCGGCGTCACGTCAGGATCCGGCGTTATGTCAGGATCAGCTTCATCCACCTTCATTTCGGCGGTCAGCGACCAGTGACGTAGCGTGTTCGGATTCTCCGCGTTCGTGACTTCATCAACATCGGTCCCGACCTCAAGCCAGCGATTGCCGAGCCAAGTGCCGCAATACGGTCCAGCTACGCCCAGTTCGGTTTGCGCCTTCGTCTGCGGATTTATGAAAATGACATGGCCTACATAGGAAGTTTTGATCAGCGAGGAGGGATCGGTCTCGGTGAAGAGCCATGCGATCATACCCTGATCGGAAATCTTGATATGAGAGGCGGTGCCGACCACGCCTGACATGTCAATCGAGTCGAGTAATTCTCCTTCGAATGAGTATACGAGCAGTTGATGTTTCTGGGTGAGCTGTTCGCCATTAGCCATTATGTTTTCACAGGCTACATAAATCCTGTCGTTCGAGATTTTTGCGTCGTAAACGCCTCGATTGCTAGGGATGGTGAGTGTTACTACAGGCTCGATGGCATTGGCTCCATCGTCCAGTATCGATTCGTTTTTATAGAAGGACACAACTCCGTTGTTTTCCTTGGTGGAGCCGCAACGCGCCATGTAGGTGAATCCATTGTCCGCATCTCCGGCATCGGTGACTTCACTGACATTTTCGGGCAGCTTCAGACTCACACGCGTTTCAGTAATGCCGTCCGTTCCGTATTTCAATGTCACGAGATCGGAAGTGTCGGAATCCGGGAAAGCGACGGTGTCACCAATCGCAAAATGGTTCGAGTATAGCTCCGTATTTCCGCAGTCACGTACGGCAAGAATATTTCCATTCGAAAGGTCGATCCAGGCATCCTGTCCGCAAGTGCTCCCTACGTAGGCAGAAGATGTTGAACGCAGGAATGCTGTACCGTTGCCCAAATCGATGGCCTGTATCGCAAAGTCTGCTGAATTCGCGTAAAATGCGCTCGCATCGACGTCGATTGAATCGGCAGTGGATCCGTCTTCGCTGATATGCAGCAGTTTCAGCGTTTTTTCATGTGTGATGTAGTTCCAGGTTGCTTGGAAGAAATAAGGATGACCGTCATTGTCGGTGACGATATCCGTGGTCTTCAGACTTCCCATGTAATCGACTGAGGAACTTTCGTAATTGCCGGATGCTTCGATGCTTGCCAAATCGGCGATTTTCAACGGAAGATGAATTTCGTCGGAAAGGACTTCCTTACCGTCATTGAAACCGAGGCTGAAGAAACCGGCAGGTATTACGATTTCGGCGCTGCTGTTGTTTTTCAGTACTCCGGGGTTAAAAGCGATGGTCGCATGAAGTCCCGAGTCGTCGTAACTGCATCTGAAGTTTAATGGGTATCTGTCCGCAGCGTAGCGCGTGCCGTCAACCACCAGTTCGACGGATTCGATGGGAAGAAGGGTGGAGGCCGTCCACGTCGGTGTGAAATTCAGAGTGGTGAATCCGTTGATTGTGTTTTTACCGGTCGGAGTCAACTCGAATGTGCGCCATTCGGAGGGGGCCGTCCATGAGAATTTGATTTGTGCCGAAGACTCCTGTTCTTCGGTTATTTCGAAGGTCACGCCGGTGTAGCCAGCTTCTTGGCTGCCGTAGTAGTTGGTCGATGGTTGCGTATTCGGGGATACCAAGGCTCCTTCATGGAGGAATTCTCCCGTTATGTCACCATCGTAGGTGACCAAAGACTCGAATAGCCGATTTCCGGTCTTGTTGTAGGTATTACTTTTCTCGAAATTCGTGCCGGCGGCATTCAACGAGGCTTGGACTCGGAATGCTCGGACGCCATGCCCCAGAAGGCCGCTCGAAAGAGAGACTTTCTGGTTTCCTGCGGCATGGTCGAACTGTAGCAGGAAGAACGAGGTGAATAGATTCCCGGAAAGAACGGTCTCATCCGAGGAGACGGCCACGAAACCGCCTGTCTCTTCCGTGTTGTCGCTGGTATAGGGGGTGAGGTCGACGCTCGCGGCATCGTCGTAATGAACAATCTCACCGGTGCCGATTCGAACATCCACACCTTCGGAGGTCGTGAGAACGTATGTGATGTCTTCGGGCGTGATCCAGCCCAGCAGCCATTTGAACAGGCCGTTCTGGTCGCCGATGTTGTTGTCCATCATATCGAAGGTACCGGTACCAAGGCCTGGGTAATCGCCATAGGCATACAAATCTGGAAGTCCTAGTACATGGCCGGTTTCATGAATGAGCACCTGTTCGAAAACGCCGGACCAATGCATGCGGGTGGATAGCATCACTGCCGAACAGACATGTTTTCCGTCAAGGTCAAGTTGTCCTAGGATGTTATCGCCGGAAAAGTTCGCTTTCTTCGGCCACCATGTGGTTGCCCACTTGCCGCATGCTCCTGCGAACTGCAGATATACGGCGTCGATATAGCCGTCATTGTTTGCGTCGGCTTGGGAGAAATCGATTTGATCATCGATTCCATTAAGCGCTTCGGCGAAGAGTCCTTCAGCGCTAGCGGAAGATGCGTAATACGAGCGTGGATGCTGGGCGGTGTAGTGGGCGATTGCGGTGGCCTGGTAATCGAGTTTGCCGAAGGAAGAGCGCTCGTAGTAGGCATGAAGGCTTTCGTACGGGTACAGTGCATTGGTGGCGTCTTGGGGGCCATTGAACGCGTTGAGCAGATCCTCGTCGGTCTCGTTTTCAGGGATGGTTTCCGCGGCTTCGGAACCGTCTTCACTGGCGGGAAAATCCACGCGGATTACTACGGCACGGGCTTTGCCTGTGGTGGATAGTCCCAAAGTTTCGCCCGTCGGGAAAAGGGAGTCGTTGGATTCGCCAAGCAGCGAAGCTTCCGAGGTGCCGGAAATACGCTGCTGGGCCTGGGCCAGAAGCGCGGGAGAGACCTCATGTTGGCCTTGGAATGGAACGGTTTCATCCGTTTCTGCGAACGTGAGATTCGGAAAAACCAGTGAAGCCGCAACGAGCGCCAGTGCCGCAATGAAGCCCCAGATACGTACAGTAATTCTGCCCATGATTCTTCTCTCCTTGCGATTTGCGGAACGCAATGCAATAGAAAAATTCTAACATTGCGACGGGGAATGTTCGGGGCATTCTTTCGCGATGCTGTGCCGTTGACGACCGGTTATGGTTTGCCGGTAGTTAAAACGGTACCTACGGAGACTATAAACCATGTAGAACGGCTACGAATAGAGCGCTTCGTCGAACTCAGGGGAGGACGTCTCCCCCGTTGGGAACATTGGGTTTTCGGCATAAAAAAAGGGCCCCGGACTTATCCGGGAACCCTACTCGTGGAGCTAAGGGGATTCGAACCCCTGACCCTCTCCATGCCATGGAGATGCGCTACCAGCTGCGCCATAGCCCCGTGGAGCTAGCCGGGTTCGAACCGGCGACCCTCTGCTTGCAAAGCAGATGCGCTACCAGCTGCGCTATAGCCCCATAGTCGAAAAAAGCGGCCCAGCCGCTTAATCCTATCTACGTGGGCCCGGGAGGACTTGAACCTCCGACCTCATCCTTATCAGGGATGCGCTCTAACCACCTGAGCTACGGGCCCGTTCCTGCTGTGCTGTTAAGCACAACGAGTTAATATAATACGTGAATCTTTTTGAAAGTCAACCTCGCAAGTGTTTTCGGCGTGTCGCGGTGGTTGGCGGGTATGGATGCCCTCCGGCAAGTCCTACCTGCCTTGTCCTGCTTACTGCGCGTCACTGTGTCTGCGTACTTCAAGCGTTTCGATGCGTCGGCCATCAACCTTCGTGACTGTCATATCGTAGCCGTCATCGGAAGGCAATACATCGCCGACCTCACCCATTTTTCCGGTATTGGCAAGGAAATAGCCGGCAACCGTCTCATACGGTCCGTCTTCCAGTTCGATGCCGGTCAAGTCCGCGAAGTCCTCAATCGTCATGCCGCCTTCGATGGTGGCCACGCCGTTCACGAAAGCGGTGCGTTCGGTGCGTTCTCCGCCCTTTTCTTCCGGAAGATCATATTCGTCGCGAATATCACCGACCAATTCCTCGGTCATGTCTTCCAGCGTGACGATGCCGTCGGTGCCGCCGTACTCGTCGATCACCACAGCCAGGTGGATGCCGCGTTTGCGAAGCAGCTCAAGGCTTGGCAGCAGCTTCGACGTACCGGGGATGGAAATTCCTTCGCGGGTCACGTCGGCAACGGTTTTCGCTTCGGGGTCGCGTACGTCAAGCAGATCACGCACGTGAACGAAACCGAGCACATCGTCAAAATCCTTGCCGGTCACGGGGTAACGGGAGTACGGCATTTCCCGCACGTAGGTCGCGGCGTCCTCGATGCTCATGCCGCCGTCCAGGAACACCACGTCGGCGCGGGGACGCATGACTTCGGCCACGATGGTCTCGGAAGCGTCGAACACATCGTCGAGGATGGTGCGTTCGTCTTTGCTGAGGTTGGTGTTGGAGTTGACGAGTACGCGCAGCTCCTCGTCGGAAACCTCGCTGTCGGTTTCGTTGGGGTCGAAGCCGAGCAGACGTACGATGCCGTTCGTGTTCTTGCCAAGCAGCCAGATAATCGGTTTGCAGACCTTCGCGAACACGTGGATCGCAGGCACGACGGCGCGTGCGATCTGCTCGCTGCGTTGCATGGCGATGCGCTTCGGCACCAGTTCGGAGATGACGATCGAGCAATACGAGATGATGATCGTCAACACGATGGTCGTAAGCGGGGCAGCCGCGGTTTTCGGCACGCCCCAGCTTTCGACGACCGGCACGATGTATGGCGCGATCGAGGATTCGCCGAACGATGCCGAAAGGAATCCGGACAGCGTGACGCCGATCTGCACCGTGGAAAGGAACGTGTTCGGGTCGCGTGCGATTTGTGCCACCCGCTTGCCGCGTGCGTCCTCCTGCTCCATCTGGTCGATCTGCGATCCACGCAGGCTTACCAGCGCGAGCTCGGTTCCGGCAAACACGGATCCAAGCAGAAGGAAGATGAAGATCAGCAGAATATTCAAGCCAAGTGACATGGTTTCCAATCTAAAACAACGTCATGTCAATGCCGTTGCCAAAGGGAAGGCGTTGGCTTTGAGCGAAGTCGCCGTCAGAAACTCAGGACCTCGACTTTGCCGGAGTCCAGCTGGTAGCGCGCCCCGACAATCATGAGGCGGTCAGTGGCGAGCGCCTGCTGGATCGATTCCGAATGCTCCACCAGTTGTTCGATGCTACGTGCGATGTGCACGCGCTCGAAATCCTCATTGGATTCGAGTTCCGTCTCGTGCGCCTGCCAGATGGAGAATCCGACGGTGCGCAGCATGATCGATTTCGAGTTCATGATGTGTTCGTCGATGTCCGCGACGTTGTTGGCTGCTGTGAGTGAATCTTCGGCGTCGGCGGTCAGTTCGTTCAGCAGGGCTTCGTATTCCTTCGACGCCTGTTTGATCGCGCCGCAGTTCTGGTGTCCCAGTACCGTCAGCAGGCGGACTCCGAGTACGTCTACCGCGTATTCCAGGGAAGCGATCACGGCGTCGTCGATGATTTGGCCGGCGGTGCGCACGGTGAACAGCTCGCCGAGACCGGAATCGAAGATGATGTCCGGGCTCACTCGAGAATCGGAGCAGCAGAGCACTGCCGCTTCCGGCGCATGCGTGTCGATGAGCGCCTCACGTGCTTCGGCGCTGCGATTCGGATGTACGGGCTTTCCTTCCGCAAATCTGCGATTACCGGCCAGCATGCGGCTCCATACGCCGCTTGCCGTACCTTCGATGTCGTTCTGGTCCACAAATAGTTCGTCTGACATTGACGTAACCTCCAATTTTCGCTTCCCGCCCATCATACGGTTCGGAACTGTGTTCGTCCTGTAACTTTCGACATATTCCGCGTAATAGATGGTTATCTGCCGCGGATGAGGATTCGCCGATTATCCGCGGCAGTTCGCGATTGTTTTCGATCAGTGGATTGCCGCCGTAGGCTCATCCAGAAAATCGATGATCTTCTCCAGATATGGTTCGATGACGTTGTTTGGCATGGAGAATATCTCGTGCAGGGAACGGTCGTAGCGTACTTTTTCGATGGTTCCGCCGCCTTCGCGCACGCGTTCGATGAAGGCGTCCTGTGGCTCGTTGAGTACCCATACGTCAAGTCCTGCCTGGAACAGCAGCGTCGGCGTTTCGATGGCTCCGCACATTTCCGGTTTGAGTACGGCGCGAGACAACGCCATGGCCTGATTGGCCCATTGGAATGTGGCGGCGTTCGTCTGGCAGGAGGTGTCGGCCTTGCGTTGTTCGTGGAACCAGCGTATGCGTGCTTCCGATGCTCCACGGTATTCGTCCATATTGAGTTCTTCGGAAAAATCCGTATGGCCGAATACCCGTGCCTTGCCGAATCCTACGGCGCACAATGCCCCAACGACGATGCGTGCGATCCAGGTGGGCATTCCCACTACGGGTGCGATCATCGGGGCGGACAGCACGGCCTTGTCGAACAGGCTCGGATACCGTTCCAAAACCGCGGCTCCGATACCGCCTCCCATGGAGTGGCAGTACAGGTTCATCGGAAGTCCCGCGGCGTATTCGCGGCCGATGGTTTGCGCGAACGTGGCGAAATCGGCGACATAGCGACGCCAATCGTCGATCCATACGAGACTCGGATTGGTCATGTCGTGAGTTGAATGGCCGTGCCCGCGATGTTCGAATACGCATACCGAATAGCCGTATTTGAGGAAGTACCACACCATTTCGCTGTATTTGCGGCCGAATTCAGTGAATCCGTGCGATATGACCACGGCGCCGCGGAACGTTCCGGAAGCGTCGTTGCCGTGCAGGGAGTTGAATGTGCGCACGTCGTAGCAGTAGTAGTGCAGTTTGCCGGGTTTCTTCAGCGTAGGCAAGGCCTTGCCGTTCCAATCGGTGGAGGCCGGTTCCATCCAGCCTTCGGTCATGCATGCTTCCAACGCTGGAAGGACCGTGTGTTCCATTTCGGCGGCGTAATGCGTCTCGTCGATAATCGTAACCGTCATGGAACCATCATAGACATCCGAAATCGAAAGCGGTATGAATGGTGCGTTTGCAAGGATTTCGACCATCTATGGCGGGCATCTCGCGTGAGGAGGCGTTGCGGCGAAAGGCACGAAAAGGCAGACCGAAAGACAGGGGCGCGGCCTAGCATAGGGTGTATGAAGATTCTCAGTGCAACCATGGCGGCGGTCCTGCTGTGCTTCGGAACTCCGGTACAGGCAGTGGATGCCGCCGACGATCCTTCCGTGGCGATCTACTGCCCTCCGCCACTGCAGTGGTTTTGCGGCAAATAGGCGGATGCGGGTGGACGGAATGCCTCAACCTAAGATTCACCGTGTGGCTCTGGTGGACAATGATCCGCGAACGTTGGAGTCGATAAGCCTTCTTATCGAGCATCGGGTGCCGACCGCATACGTGGTGTGGTCCGTGTCTTCCGGTGATGAAGCGCTTGAATACTGCCGTAATGGGGAACATAATCTCAGCCTGATGATTCTTGATATGTCGATGGAAGGTCTGCAGGGGCCGGCCACGTGCCGTCGTCTGCGATTGATGGGCAAGCGCATGCCGGTTCTTGGCATCACCAGTTTTTCAACCAACAGATATCACGACAGAATGGTGGAGGCAGGAGCGCAGGGGCTGATCGGCAAGGAAAACACGGAACAACTGGTCAACACCATCGCGCGCATGTGCAACGGGGAAACGATGAAGGGTTTCGAATCGCCGGCGCTTTCCGTTCTGCGAATAGGTATGGAAAAGGAGACCACTCCGGCGCTTACCGTTCGCGAGGAGCAGGTTATATCGCAGTGCGCGGAAGGTCTGCTTGATAAGGAAATCGCCGAACGATTGAATATTTCCGAAGGCACTGTGCGTAAACACATGCAAAGCATTCTGAAGAAGCTCAACTGCAAGACGTCCCGGCAGGCGGTGGCTTTATGGGTGAGGTCCAATGAGTTTTGATTTGATCAGCAGGCATATCGCCTGGCGTAACCGGTTCCGTACGGAACATCCGAATCTGTGGCATCCGATTCGCTCCGTTTTCATGCTGGTGGCGTTGTCTTGGATTCTGTTTGGTATCGTGATGGCGCCGCCGCACAATGCCATGGCGATCATCTGGAATCTGCTCGAACTGGTTGTGCTGATTCTCTCGCCCATATATCCGAAATCGACGTCGACGGCGTTCATTGCGATGGAACTGATCGGGACCTTCGCCATCGTGGAATCATCCACCTCACTTATGCCGGGCGTCATGTATGCGTTCGGACTGCTCGCCTACGAGACCAGCAACATCGTCGGATTGTTGTTGATATACTACATAGTGGCCTATCAGATCATTCAAACCTATGTGTTTGATATGCAGCCTGGCAACAATGTGGCCATCATATCCATGTTCGTGCTGTGCGTTCTTTTGGGTAGAGGCCTTCGATGGCGTGAGAACCTTTCCCACGAACGCTTGGAGGCGACGAAAACCAAGGCGAAGCTCGCCGAAATAGAGAATAAAAGCAGGATATCCGACGTCATTCACGATGCCGTCACGGGCGACCTTTCCGCCGCGGCTTTCATTACGCAACGTCATCTTGCCGACGGCGGCTCTTTTGTGTCCGCCGAGGCGGACCAGGAGGACTGGCGTCAGGTGAATGAGTACATTCTTTCCGCCTTGACAAGCGTGCACAGCGTCATCGACGAGTTGAACGCGAAGCCGCAGACCGTCGGCAGGAGAGACGCGGACGGGGATGCCCTCATCAAACTGTTGGGCGATTCGATGGGGAAAGGCGACGCCCGCATGCGCAGGCTCGGTTTCAACATGACATCCGTCTGCCACACCGCTGGCGGGGTTCCGAGTGCATCGCGCGAAATGAGCGAGCTGGTCAACGATCTGCTGCGCGAAGTGTATGCGAACATCGCACGTCATGCCGAACCGGGATGCGCGATCGAACTGTCGGTGATGCTCAAGCCGAACGCCATCGAAATAACGCAGATCAACGCGGTGAAAAGCAAGGACGGCGTCGATGATCTTCCGGGAGGGCACGGTCTTGATGCCTTCAGGAAGCAGATCGAATCGCATCGCGGAACAATCGCCACAACGTCCCGCAACGGCGAATGGACGTTGTTCGTCTACCTGCCGGTGACGGTAGTGGATACCTCGCCAGGGCTTATGGAATACGCTATGGCGTAGTGGTTTCTCTGACAGAACTGTGCAAAACTACACAAAAGCAGTACACCCTAACTTGCATGTTCGTTTCAAGGCGCTCTAATTTTTCCTACTGAGAGGGGGACGCGCGTTTTTCGGCGGCTATGTGGGTGATTGGCAATCCACGTCGACGTCGGAGAACGCGCATGTACTTACCTGGGGTTATCTGTCGAAACGCCGAGCCGTCCTCTGTGCAGGCGGCTCGGCGATTTCATTGTGCCGGATATTGCGATCGTCAACACTTCAGCGCATCGGCAAGAAAATCGCGCTGCAGTATCAGCAGATTCTCCGCGACGGCCTCATCGTTGGTCATGTGCGTGATTCCCGTCAACGGAAGGAACGTGTGTTCACGTCCCGCGGCCATCAACGCCTGGCTGAGGCGCAGGCTGTGCGCGATCGTCACATTATCGTCGGCGAAGCCATGGATGAGCATGAGAGGACGGCCGAGAAGCGGAGCGTCCTCGATGATGCTGTTGCGCTCGTACGTCGCCGGATCAAGACCCAGATAACGTTCGGTGTAGTGGGTGTCGTACAAGGTCCAATCGGTAGGCGGCGCACCGGCGCAAGCCGCGGCGAACACATCCGGAGCCCTCAGCACGGCAAGGGCGGAAAGGAAACCGCCGTACGACCATCCAATCATCGCAACCCGTTCCAGATCGGCTTCGGGAACCTGCCCTTCCAGAGAGGAGAGCGCATCCGGCAATGCGCGTACGGCATCGACCTGATCCTCCAGCGTCACGTCCTTCATGTTCTCGTAAATCGCACGATCCCACTTCGGACCACGTCCGGTAGTGCCACGACCATCCGTAGTGACGACGATATACCCCTGATCGGCCCACCACTGCGCGTCCCAATAGAACGACTGACTTTCCACGACCTGCTGGAATCCCGGGCCTCCATACGGTTTCATCAGCACGGGAAGCTTTTCGGCATGCGCGTACCCGCTGTTTTCGGAAGGCAGCACAATCGCCGTATACAAGGCGCGTTCCCCCAATCGCGCGAAACGCACATTCGGCACGAAACCGGGAGTGACTGTGAAATTATCGATCGGTGCAACGACCATCGACGCCATCGGCACATCATTTTCATCAACGGAAACAACATTCATGCAATGCTGCATCTGTGACAGCGAATCATCCATGCCGCGACCGGTCACCACACAGCCGTTCCCGGCGCGAGACATGGTCCACTGACCCGGTTCGTAGGTGAGCGGCGCCCACGTTCCGTCAAAACGAATGGAGACCACATCGAAACTACGCGCATCATGATCGCCGGCATTCGACTCCCATAGGAACGGTACATCCGGCATAAGCTCCGGGGTGCGCTGCACCACGCACAGCACGTCCGTGTCGGTCACGTCAAGCACCTCGCGAACCTGCAGACCCTCAGGCGTGAACACCTTTCCGGAAACGGTCAAACGGTTCGTATCGGCCTGCATGTCGTTGACCGCGCCCACAAGCCGTCCGTCGGGAGTGTAAACGGGAGTGCCCGGAACCAGATCGATCCAACAGTCGTTGGCGTGCTCCTCCAGTACGCGCGTCGTTCCGGGGCGCTCGCCATCCGGATATTCGGGAATCGCGATCGAGAAGGTCTCCACTTCGCTGCCGTCTTCGTCGGTGAACTCGGCTTCCGGCGCGCTCATGGTCACGATCGGCTCACCAACGTGCACGGCAAGCGTCTGATCGTGCCGCTGCAGGCGATCCTGTACTTCGATAATCGGCTCATGGCCGGTGGTCCAGCTTACTGCGGCGAGATATTCGTAGCGATCGCGATCCCAGACCACTTCGTTGGCGATGCCTCCGTAGTAGCAGCCGTCTTCGTCGAATCCGAGTTCCAGCAGGGTCAGGTGCACGTCGGCGTTGGAGGTCAGTGCCTGCGGATAGCGGCGTGCCTGTGCGGGGCTGGTCGGGTCGGCCGGATCGGAAAGATGCCAGATCGGCTCATTGGAGGAGTCGAAGGTTTCGAAGAGCACGTATTTGGAGTCGGGGGACCACCAGAAACCGTCGTAACGGTCCATCTCCTCACCCGCGGCGAATTCGGCGAGGCCGATCTTCCATTCGCCGTCGTTCTCTCCGTCGCGCTCCGGAATGGACGCCACCACCGATACGGCATCCCCGTCGTCCTCGTTTTCCGGATCGTTCGCCGGATTCCGCGCAAGGTCGACGTCGACCAGATACGTGCCGGTGGTGTACATGATGTGCCTGCCGTCAGGGCTGATACGCGGGTTCAGCACGGGACTGAAATCGTCATCCAATGCGATGTTTCGTGTCATGCCGGCCGTGATATCGGTGAGGAACAGTTGGCCGTTGATCGTAAAGGTGACGCGGTTGCCGGCTGCGTCGACATGGTAGCCGACGATTCCGGAGCCGCCTTCGCGTGCACGTTCGCGCCGTGCCTTCTCCTCTTCGGGGACGTTTTCCGCGTCGGCATCGTCCAGGAGCTCTTGCGGATCGGCGAGCAGCACTTCCGTATTGGTCCCGTCGTCGCCGATCACGCTCATCCACAGCGAGTTGACGGTGTCTTCCGGACCTTCGGAACGCAGGAACAGCGCGCGCGATCCGTCGCCGATCGCTTGTGCGGAGCGTGGGGCGCCGCAGGAGAACCTCAACGTGCGGGCTTTCAGACGTGGAAATTGTTCAATCGCATCGTTCATGGTTCCAACCTACCCACACCTAACCCCACTCGTGGCCCCGTTCGACGTTCTGATGACATGGTTCTGATAATTAGCTGGGAAAAATAGGTTTGAATCACCATCCATGCCCCACTTTGCATGGAATTTTTGCAATTTCTAGGCGATTGAATTGGCGCTCGGCAGGCTACCGCGTAGGATAGGTTGGGACAGAAAGGGACAAGTATGAGCGTTCTCGACCGATTTGAGAAGAGCGTGGAAGGCGCGGTCAACGGGGTTTTTGCGAAATTCGGGTCCAAGGACCTGCAGCCTGTCGACCTTTCCAGCGCTCTGGAACGCGAGATTGATAAAGAGGCCATGCCAGTCACTCGCGACCGCACGATAGCTCCGAACGAGTACCGTTTCAAGTTGAGCACTCCCGATTTCAACAGCATCGTTGATTGGGGTGCGGAAACGCTGGCCAACGAGTTGGCCGATAATCTCACCCAGTATGCCAAGAGCCAGCATTATGCGTTTGTCGGACCCGTCGTGGTGATTTTCGAGGAAGATCTCGAACTGAGCAAAAGCGACTTCAAACTGACCAGTGAGTCGGTGCAGGGCAATACCGTTCCTGTGACCACCGATGCCCAGACCGAGGATTGTCCGATGCTGGAAATCGGCGACCACCAGTATCTGCTCACCGAAAGCAAGACCGTCATCGGCCGTGGTTCCGATTGCGACATCGTGATCGACGACCCGGGTATCTCCCGCCGTCATATGGAAATCGACATCAACGAGGGCGGCAATGTTATCGCACGCGATTTGGGATCCACCAACGGCATGTATGTCGAAGGCCATCATGTTGAGGCGGCAACGCTGCTCGACGGCAACACGATTACCCTCGGACGTACCCGAATCCTGTATTGGGCGTCTTCGCAGGATCAGGAGTAACCAACCCCACTGCCGGGAGTTGCCTTTATGCTCACTGAACTTACTTTTGCGATCCTCAAGTACGGCTTTCTGGCTCTGCTGTGGATTTTTGTGGCCTGTACGGTGCGTTCGCTGTACAGAGATGTGGAGACGTTCAGCCCGCGTAAATCACGGGCCCACCGTCGTAAGGAGCGCCGCGCGCGCAAGGCCGTGGAATCGCCTGCGCCCGTGGCGGTCTCGTCTCCTGCGAGCGGCGCCTCGTATGGTTCCAAGCCGACTCTTTTGGTTGTTATCGATGGTCCTCTTGCCGGAAGTTCGGTCCCTTTGACCGGCAGAACCATCACGCTTGGCCGAGCGGCGTCGAACACCATGGTGCTTGACGATGAATTCGTCTCCTCCCATCATGCGCGCGTCTACACCGATCCGGCTACAGGCCAGTGGGCCATCGAGGATTTGGGATCCACCAATGGCACAGTGGTGAACCATCAGCGTCTGAACTCCCCCATGATCCTCAGATCCCGAGTTCCCGTGCGCATTGGCGCGACCACCTTTGAATTGAGGTGAGTTATTTGCCGACTTCCGCTGCTTCACAGCCTTTGTTTATGTATTCCACCGTCGTCTCCGACGTGGGCACCGTGCGTTCCAACAATCAGGATTCCGCTTTCGCCGGAGAGCATCTGATCGCCGTCTGCGACGGCATGGGCGGACATGCGGGCGGTGACACCGCTTCGACCATCGCCATCCGTTCGCTCGCGCATGTCGAGCAGGACGACGTTCAGGGCGACGTTCAGGCGGTTTCCACCATGATGGAAGCTTCCGTAATGGCGGCGCATGATGCGATCGTAGGTAAGGCGAAACGCGAACGCCGACTTGCCGGCATGGGAACGACGGTGACCTCCGTGGCATTGGTGGCCGGATATTGGGTTTTGGCGCATATCGGCGATTCCCGCGCCTACCTGCTTCATGACGGGCATCTGATCCGCATGACCTCGGATCACAGCTATGTGCAGCATCTGATCGATACCGGCCGCATCAGCGAGGCCGAGGCCCGCAATCATCCGCAACGCAATGTGGTGATGCGCGTGCTTGGCGATTTCGACATCGATTCGCGTCCGGACATCGCCGTGCGCAAGGCCCATCCATCCGATCGTTGGCTGTTGTGCTCCGATGGTTTGTGCGGCGTGCTGGAGGACTCCACGCTCGAGGAGATACTGTCGACCTACCCCGATCAGGAGGAGTGCGCGCAAACGCTGGTGTCGATGGCGCTTCGTGCCGGCAGCACTGACAATGTGACGGCGGTGATCGCCGATGCGACGCTTGCGCTTGACGCGGACGCGTTCGATCTGCCGCATCAGACCCCGTTGGTGGGCGGTGCCGCCTCCGCAAGTCTGGAAACGGTCGCCGATCTCATCAATGAGCCGGTGGCTTCGGCGCCTGCGTTGCGTGATGGCAAGGATTCTCCCGCCGCCCGTGCCGCGGCTTTGAGCTCCGGAAAGGATTCCGATGAATCGGAGTCGGAGCTGGAGCAGCGCGTGGCGCAGCCATCCATGGTGCGTGAGGAAAATGGCGATCTCATCAATCCCGATACCGGAGAAATTCCGGTTATCCAGAAGAATGATGGACGCATTTCCGCTGATCCGAACGATCCGGAAGTCGCCAACGCCATCCGCAACGAGCTTATCGAACAGCGTAAGACGAATCACACGCGTACGTTGCGTAATCGCGTGATCGTCATCATCATTACCGTGGCGGTGCTGCTTGCCATGGTCGTGGGCGCGGGTCTGACGTATCGCTGGACGCAAACCAAATACTATATCGGCGACGACAGCGGCAAGGTGTCGATTTTCCAGGGCGTTCCGACCAGCCTGTTCGGATTCCAGCTTTCGCATGCCGTCTCCAGCACGGACATGAAGACGGGCGATCTGCCGGAAAGCTGGCAGGAACAGCTTGGTCAGGGGATTCCCTTCGATTCGTATGACGAGGCGAAAAGCCATACCGATGTGATCAAGAAGCAGCTCGACAAGCAGACGGAGGAAAGCAAATCCGGCGAATCGGGCAAGACGTCGAACGGATCGGACTCCAAATCGCAGGACTCGGCGAACACGTCGCCGAAATCCGACGCGACAGGCGGTGACGCATCATGATGGCGACCCGCTTCAGGCAGTTGCTCCTGGTACTGCTTGGCCTGATGATTTGCGCCATGGCGTTCTTCCAGATGTTTGAACGCACGACCGGCGGTTTCCCGCAGAATTATCTGGGGATGTTGATTTTCGTCTGTGTGCTGTTCGTCGGCACGTGGGCCCTGTTGCTGCGTTTCCAGCCGTATGCGAACCAGACGATTCTGTGTTGCGTGATGGTGTTGACCGGTGTCGGCGTGATGATGATCGCCCGCCTCGACCAGGCGACGGACACTTCCGTGGCGTTCAGACAGCTGATATGGCTGTCCATTGCGCTGGTGTTGTCGAATATGCTGACGGTTTTCATGAAGGATTACCGTCTGTTGCGGCGATTCTCGTACGTCAGCATGGTGATCGGCCTGGTATTGCTGCTTTCCCCGATGCTGCCCGTACTGGGTTCCGAACAGTACGGAGCGCGTATTTGGGTGAAGGTTCCAGGTTTGGGCCAGTTCCAGCCCAGTGAATTCGCCAAGCTGTTCCTCGCGTTCTTCTTTGCATCCTACCTGTTCGATCATCGCGATCAGCTTGCGGTCGGAGGCAAGAAGATTCTGGGACTGCAGCTGCCGCGCATTCAAGACATGGGACCAATCATTGTGGTGTGGATCGTGTCCATGGGCGTTCTGGTCATGCAGCATGATCTCGGCACGTCGCTGATGTTCTTCGCCATGTTCGTGTCCATGCTGTATGTGGCGACCGGACGTACGAGTTGGATAGTCATCGGATTTTTCGCGTTCGCCATCGGCGCATTCGCGGCGGCCAACCTGTTCAGCCATGTGGGGGCGCGAGTCGATGCCTGGCTGCATCCGTTCGCCTCGGAACAGTACAACAAGGAGTATGGCGGCTCGTATCAGCTCGTCACCGGTATTTTCGGACTGGCTTCCGGCGGTCTGATGGGCACGGGTCTTGGCCAGGGGTATCCGTCGCTCACCCCGATCGCCAACTCCGACTACATCTATGCGGCGTTGGGTGAGGAATTGGGACTCACTGGTCTGCTGGCCATTCTCATGCTGTATTTGCTGATCATCGCCGCCGGAATGGTCACTGCGATGAAAATCAAGGACGGGTTCGGCAAGCTTCTCGCGTCCGGTCTGGTATTCACCATGGCCTTCCAGGTGTTCACCGTGGTCGGAGGCATCACGCTCATCATTCCGCTTACTGGTCTAACCCTTCCCTATATGGCCGCCGGCGGATCGTCGCTGATCGCGAACTATCTGTTGGCCGCGATCCTGCTGGTGATTTCCAACTCTGCGAACAAACCGGAATCCGAAATCGACAGCGACACGTTCCAAATCGAAGCCATGAAGGCGATCAAGGCGCGCAAGCACAAAAACAAGTTGATCGCGCGTACCGTCTCCGGAGAAACCGCTTCGCAGGAAACGCAGATCGTACGACCGCAGACCGCGCAGCAGCCAATCGTCCAGCCGCATTCTCAGACGCAGGAAACGCAGGCTATTTCAATGCCTGAGAATTTGACGAAATCGCAGTTCGTCCCCGAACCGCCAGTGGTTCCGTCTCTGGCGACCCAGGAGATGCCGCCTATGCCGCCGACCAGTCAAACAAGGGAATTCGCCAAGCAAACGGGAGGTGAGCAAACAGTATGAACAAATCGCTGCGTCAACTGTTCACTATTGTTGTGATCCTGTTTGTGGTGTTGGGCATGTCCACGACCATAATCACCGCCATCCGTGCGAATCAGCTAAACAGCGATCCGCGCAATACGCGTGCCCTGTACAACGAATATGGAGCGCCTCGTGGATCGATTCTCGCATCGGATGGCTCGGTGATAGCGAAATCCGACCCGTCCAACGACGCGTTCTCCTACCAACGTTCCTACTCCGACGGTGCCTTGTATGCGCCGATCACAGGCTTCTTCTCGATCAGCCAACGCGGATGGAGCGGTGTTGAAGCGTCTCGCAGCGCGCTGCTGTCCGGCGAATCCGACCAGTTGCTCTGGCAACGTTTCAAATCGCTGTTCACCGGCAAGGAAAACAAGGGCGCGACCATCGAGACGTCCATCGATCCGAAGGTGCAGCAGGCGGCCTACAACGGTTTGGGATCCATGGACGGCGCCGCCGTGGCCATAGAGGTCAAGACGGGTCGCATTCTGGCCATGGCGAGCACGCCCAGCTATGATCCGAACCTGCTTGCCAGCCACAATTCGGCCGAAACGAACGAGAACTATTCCACGCTGTCTCAGGATGAGTCGAATCCGATGCTGAACCGCGTTACCTCGCAGCTGTATCCGCCCGGATCCACGTTCAAAACGGTGGTGGCCGCGGCCGCATTGGAATCAGGCGAATACCAGACCGACACGCAGATTCCCGCCGGCTCAAGCTACACGCTTCCGGGAACGAACACGCAGCTGACGAATGCGGTGTACCAAGGTGATGGTACGGACGGCAAAATCACGTTGGAAGACGCCATGGCGTATTCGTCGAACACCGCATTCGCCCAGCTCGGCGTCGCCTTGGGTGAGGATAAGATCTCCGCCATGGCCGAAAAGCTCGGATTCGGCAGTTCGATTTCGGTTGACGGTTCCGATTCCACCGGAACGGCTTGGGTTTCCGTCGCTTCGAAGTTCCCGACGGGAATTACCGAAGACAAGCTTGCTTTGGCCTCGATCGGCCAGGGAGACACTGTGGTGACTCCGCTGCAGAACGCGCTTGTGGCGGCCGCCATAGCCAACGGAGGCGAGCTTATGCAGCCGACGTTGGTCGATTGCGTGCGTTCCTCCGATCTTTCGGTCATTTCACAGACCAAAGCCAAGGTGATGTCTCAGGCGTTCAGTTCCGATACGGCATCTAAACTTACGCAAATGATGGAATCCGTGGTGACCAAGGAAAATCCGAACCTAGCCATCGACGGTGTTAGGGTGGCCGCCAAAACCGGCACCGCGCAGATTGGAGAAGGAAACACGTCCATAGACGGTTGGGTCATAGGATTCGCCCCGGCCGACGACCCGAAAGTGGCTGTGGCCGTTGTGGTGCATAATGTTGACCTCTACGGTTCGTTCACTGCGGGCCCGATTATGAAAGCGATGCTGCAGGAGGCGCTGGCAGAATGAAACTGATTGAAGGACAGCTCATCCACCGACGCTACAGGCTGGATTCCCGTCTGGCCCAAGGCGGTATGGGCGAGGTATGGAAGGGCTACGATATTCAGCTGGGGCGTCCGGTGGCCATCAAGGCGTTGCGTGGGGACCTGGGTTCCTCACAGGAGGCCAAACTGCTCCGTCTACGTGCGGAAGCCCATAATTCGGCCAATCTTGCGCATCCGAACATCGCAGCGTTGTTCGAATACTATGAGCATGACGGCATCGGCTTCCTCATTATGGAATATGTGCCGAGCGATTCGTTGGCGGACCTGTTCCATAAGCAAGGCGGCCCGGTCGAACCGACCAAACTTCTGCCGATTCTCATACAGACCGCACGCGGCCTGTATGTGGCGCATTCGCATGGCGTGATTCACCGTGACGTGAAGCCCGCCAACATCATGGTCTCCGATTCCGGGGAAGTGAAGATCACCGATTTCGGCGTATCCTACTCCACCAACCAAGAGCAGATCACCCAGGATGGCATGGTGGTCGGCACCGCGCAGTACATCTCTCCGGAGCAGGCTCAAGGCCAGCAGGCCACGCCGCAATCCGACATCTATTCGCTTGGCGTAGTCGCCTACGAGGGCCTGTGCGGGCATCGCCCATTCACGGGCGCCACGCCGGTGGACATCGCCGCGGCGCATGTGAACAATCCGGTTCCGCCGCTGCCTGATTTCGTTGACGTGCAGCTGCGTGAATTCGTCATGTCGATGCTGTCCAAGGATCCGCTTGACCGTCCCGAGGACGCGTTGGTGGTGTCCCGCACGTTGTCACGCATTGAACGCCGTCTGCTTGATCAGCAGACGCAACTGGCCGATACGGTGGTAGTTTCCGTAGGAGGAAGGATTCCCCGCCGTGTGTCCAGCAAACCCCATATCTCCGCGAGCACTGATTGGAAGGAATAGGGATGAGTATCAACATGCCCACCTCTTTGGCTGGTGGCCGTTATCAGCTTGGGCAGCTGGTTGGTCGTGGCGGCATGGCCGAGGTCTATGTGGCCCATGACACACGTCTCGGGCGCACTGTGGCGGTCAAGATCATGCGCTCCGATTTCGCCAACGACAACATCTTCCTTGAACGTTTCCGCCGTGAAGCGCATTCCGTGGCGCAGATGAACAATCCCAACATCGTGAACATCTACGATTCGGGAGAGGAGGTCGTGTCCGGAAAGAACGGCCAGATCGAACATTTGCCGTATCTGGTCATGGAGTACGTCAAGGGGCAGACCCTGCGTGACATCCTCAAGGTGAACGGCGCTTTGAACCAGCGCGACGCCGAACAGGTGATGGTCGGCGTGTTGAACGCGCTCGAGTATTCGCATCGTATGGGTGTGATCCACCGAGATATCAAGCCGGGAAACATCATGATTTCCGAGCAAGGCATGGTCAAGGTCATGGACTTCGGCATCGCCCGCGCGCTTGACGATTCCGCGGCCACGATGACGCAGTCCCAGGGCGTGGTCGGCACCGCGCAGTACCTGTCTCCGGAGCAGGCGCGCGGCGAAAGCGTCGACATGCGTTCCGACCTGTATTCCGCCGGTTGCGTGCTGTATGAGATGTTGACCGGGAAGCCGCCGTTCACTGGCGATTCCGCCGTGGCGATTGCTTATCAGCATGTTTCGGAGGTGGCCACTCCTCCGAGCACGATCGTTCCGGGCCTGCCGAAGGTGTGGGACTCCATCTGCGCGAAGGCGATGGCCAAGGACAGGCAGAACCGCTATGCCACGGCAGCCGAGTTCAAGAACGATCTGCTGTCATTCATGAACGGCGGAGTTCCGATGGCCGCGTCGTTCAATCCGCTGACCGACTTGACCAATATGAAGGCCCGCAAGCAGGGCGAGACCGATACCGCCACGGTTGCCATGAGCCCGGCCAAGGAGCCCGTCGCGACGCAGGCGTTCAACCCGGTCACAGGCCAGTTCGAGAGCGTTCCCCCGAATAACAACCCGGTCACGAAGTCCCGTACCGAACAGCGTGCCGCAACCACGAAGAAACGTAAGCAGAAGATCGTCGCCGGAACGGTCATCGGTGTTCTGGTGGCGGTTCTGGCCGTACTGGCGGTTCTGTACTTCATGAACGGCAACAAGACATCGACCGCCGAGACCGTTGAGGTTCCTGATTTCACGTCCACGTCGAACATCTCCCAGGATCGTGTCAAAGAGCAGTTGGAGTCTCTTGGATTGAAGCTTGATGCCCGTGAGGATTCCAGTTCCGATCAGGCGGAGGGTACGATCACCAAACAGAATCCGAAGGGCGGTTCGAAGGTGGAGAAGGGCTCCACGGTGTCTGTATGGTTCTCTACCGGACCGCAGACCGCCACCGTTCCGGACGTGTCGAACAGGAGCCAGGAAGAGGCGAAATCGCTTCTTGAATCCGCCGGATTCACGGTGGGAAGCGTCAAGACGGTCGACAACGCCACAATCGACAAAGACAAGGTGGTGAGCACCGACCCGGCTGCCAATTCGAAGCAGACGAAGGGCACGATCATCACGCTGTATATCTCATCCGGAATGACCCAGATCCCTAGTAGTCTTGTCGGCCAGTCCAGAGATGCCGTGATCGAGGCTCTCAAGCAGGCGGGACTTACCCAGATCACCATCGAGAACGAGTATTCCGATTCGTTGGAAGCCGGTCTGGTGACCCGTATCAGCCCGGACTCCGGAGCCACCGTCGCGGCCGGCACCGCAGTGACTATCTGGGTATCTTCCGGCAGGCAGCAGGTGAGCGTGCCGAATGTGGTCGGCATGACGTTGAGCGCGGCTCAGACCCTGTTGCAGAACAGTGGATTCCAGGTGAGCGTCACCGGTTCGACCGATGATAACGCCAAAGTGGAGAGCATGACTCCGGAAGGCGGTACCCAAACCGATTCCGGCGCCACCATCACGCTGACCACGAAGACCAGCAGCTCGAGCGACAGCACCGATTCGAACTCGAATTCAAATTCGAACTCGAACTCGAACTCGAATTTGAATCAGAAAGAACAGTAGCGGCAATAATTAGTGTCGGCGGTATCGACGGTACCGCCGGCACCGCCGATACCGCCGATACCGCCGGTGTCGCGGGATACCGGCATATGACAGCGCAAAGCGCCATGGCCAGGTAAAACCACGGATGTGCCTGCAACGCCCATAAACCGCCTTCAGACGGCGTTACTTCGCCACTTTGGGCTGCAGTCCCAGAGACTTCTCGATGGCCGATTCCTGGCCGCAAATCTTCAGCCAGTTGGCCAGCATTCTGTATCCGTCCTGCGTCATCACCGATTCGGGGTGGAACTGCACCGCGAACATCGGCTTGTCACGATGCCGGATTCCCTGCACGATGTGGTCGCCTTGGGTCCAGGCGGTGACCACCAGTTCGTCCGGCACGGAATCCGGTTCGACGGCCAGGGAATGGTATCGGGTGGCGGTCATCGGATTGGGGATACCTTCGAAAACCGGATCGTCAAGGTGTTCCACGAGGCTGGTCTTGCCATGCATGATGGTTGGCGCGTGGCTGACGGTGGCGCCGAACACCTCCGCCAGAGCCTGCATGCCCAGGCAAACCCCGAACATCGGCTTGGACTGCTTCGCGCACAGTCGGATCATGCCTTCGCTGGCTCCCGACTCGGCCGGAGCTCCCGGGCCGGGGGAGATCAGCACGCCGTCGTATTCGTCGATCACACCGGGCTCGTCCGGATCAATCGCGTCGTTGCGCACCACGGTGACGGTGGCGCCCAACGTCTTCAGATAGCCGACGATCGTGTACACGAATGAATCGTAATTATCCACTACAAGAATGCGTGCGGAATCGGTCATGATGCTCCTATCAGCGTTTGAACGGCGATATGTCGGGCGGAGGTCCGTCGCGTGAATCGCAGTTAGACGGCAATCCATCTGAAAAGCAGTCTACGTGTGTAATGTGTGGCAGGCCGCCAGCGTCTCACGCGACGTACGCAACGATTGCTGGATGGACGTCCGTCAGACGGACGTGTAATTCGACATCTGTTGCAGGACGGGGATGTTCGTCGCGGCCCACGGGAATATCCATTCAAAACAGGCTGCGGCAAACGCGAATGCCAGCAGAAGCATCAGAATGACGCGAATCGGCAGCACGCCGGGCTGCAAGCGTGCCAAACCTCCGTACAGGCTGAAATCGGTCTCCTTCTTATGGCCTGCGCGGGCCTTGAACGTCGGCCACTGCCATGCCACGGCAGCCGCGATGAAGATGATCGCATAGGCGGCCAGCGCACCGAGAATCCACGGTTGCAGCGAACCGATCTGCGAGACCGCGGAGGTCTTGCCCTGGTTGATGAACGTCACAGTGCCGTTGGAATCGGTGGTCGTCAATTCCTCCGGCACGCCATCGGAGACCTTCGCCCAGTAATCGAATTCCGCATAACTGATCCAACGGTGGGTCGGGGTGGAGTATTTCGGTTCGCATGTGGTCATGGTCAGCATGCGTTTCGTCGGCGCTTCGTTGGGATTCTCCGGATTGGATGCGATGACGTCGACGTCCGTCGGCAGCACGATCTTGTAGCTCGTGTAGTGGTACACGTACCAGTAATCCTGCGTTCGGACGATGATTTTGTCGCCTTCCTGCAGTTTGTCGACATCTCCGAGCGGCTGTCCGTAGCCGTTGCGATGGCCCGCGAACGCGAAATTGCCGATTTGGCCGGGCATCTGCGATGTCGTGTAATGGCCAAGCCCGTGCTTGTTGAGCTCCGTCAGCGTCGTGCCTTCCACCAAGTTGCGCTTCCATTGGCTGCCGAATCGAGGAATGTAGACCTGCGCGATCAGGTCGCCCTCCTGCACGCTTTCCGGTTGCGTCGGCGGGTCGCCCTCCTGCGCGGCGGCGATTGTCGTGGTGTCGGATTGGCTTGGATCGGACCAAGATGCGGACTGAAGCGTCTCATTCTGCGTATGCTCGGACTGCACGCCCGTCCACCACATCTGCCATGCGATGTACAGCGCGCAGATGGCCGCAATCGTCAGCATAAGTTCCGCGAGAACGCCGAGTACCGTCCAGAATGCGCCCTTTGTGCGTTGTCCCGTTCCCATCGGTTATTCCTCCTGCGATTGCTGTTCGGATTCCTGGCTGCCGTCCGCTTCTTCATTTCCGCTTACTTTCGCATACTGCAACGGCTGTTGCAGCGCGTCGGTGGCGTCGAAATGCAGCTGCTCCTTCTCTTCGACCTTCCATCCTAGGCCGAACGCGCTGACGTACTGTCGGTAGATCGTCACTTCCGAGGACTCGTCGAGCGCCTTGATCATGTCGTCGACCGAACCGATCGCGGAAATCGTGAATGGCGGCGAATATTTCTTGCCCTGCAGCAGAAGCACGTTGCCGGAACAGCGCACCGCGGAGTTGAACAGCACGCGCTGGTCCATGATCATCATCGATTCGGCGCCGCCGGCCCACAATGCGTTCACCACCGCTTCGACATCCTGCTGATGCACCACGTAATCGTTGATGTTCGACGCGGAACCTGACGAATCGACCATGCTTTCCCATAATGGCGAATCGTCGAGCGTCACCACGAGTCCGGGCCCTTCGACGGTTGGCAGCATGGTACCGTTTCCGGCGTCTTCGGAACCCTGCGAATCGCCGCTTTGCGTGCTCAGCGTCTTGCTCAGGTCATCCACCCGGGAGCTGAGGGAGTTGACCTCCTCCTGCAGCGAATTCACCTTCTCCACGCGCTGTTCCACGAGTTCTGCGGTGTCGTTGGTCACCACGACGGAACGGTTGACGCGTAGATTCGTGGTCAGCAGATATCCGGAGAACATCAAAACGATGAACACCGACACTCCGGCCATCTTCGACCTTTTTGCGGCATGTTTGCCGGTGTGCTTCGCCATGCGGACCTTCCCTAAGTGTTATGCCGACGTTCCGCTGAATATTTGCTCCGAATTTGAGCGGTTTCGCGATGCGAGTTCGCCGCTTTCGAGTCTACCCACTATTATGACTTTTAGCCTATTGAATGGAGACTAAGCTGATGGCTGACGAAGAGCAGTACGAAACCACCGCGGACGGCCAGAACGATCCGCAGGTCGTCGACGACACCGCCGCCGCCGATAAGACCACTGATACCACGGAAGTTGAAGATGCCAAGGCCGTAGAGACATCCTCCGAGGAGACGGTTGCGGAAGAGTCCGAGGAAACCGTGGAATCCGAAGGGACCGAGGAGTCCAATGAAGAGGATGAGGACGACGATCTCGGCATTCCTATGGACCGTGTGGAAGCGGTGCTGAACGCCACCGCCGACAAGTCCTCCCTGACCCCGCAGATGCAGCGCATGATGAACCGTCAGGCCGAGAACACCCGCCGTGTGGAAGAGACCATCAAGGGCACCAAGTCCAATCCGCGCTGGTTCGTGCCGCTGTTCTGCACGCTGATGATCATCGGCCTGATCTGGGCTGTCGTATACTACCTGTCCTCCGATTATCCGATTCCGAACATCGGCGCATGGAATCTGGCCATCGCATTCGCGATCATCATGGTCGGATTCATCATGACCATGTGGTGGCGCTAAGTCTTTGCAAATCTGCTGAAAGGCGTTTGAACGCTTCGATGAGTGGCCTTGATTCCGGCCATTTCAAAGCGTTCAAACGTCTTTTTGCGTTTGAGGCGTCTGACGTTCTGCGTCTGATGCATCTGCGTTTGACGCATCCTATGATCGGCGGATTCCGGCCAATACCGTCACCGGTCGATTTTCGCGGTGCACAGCAGTATGTGGTCGCCGCCTTGCATGGTGGTTCCGAACAGATACACGTTTCCGCCGTCGGCCATGCCGAGTTTTTTCCGCAGTTGGGTGGCCGTGAGCGGAAAATTGCGTACGGCGATGTTTGCCTGCCTGATACCTCCCAACAGTCGTTTGATGTCCTTCTTTCCCATACCGCCGATTCCCTCGATCATGAATCCGCGTCCGGGAAAATCCTCCACCGGCCTATCTGAGACAAACAGGTGGCTGCTCGGCCCGATCTGCTTGACGCCATACCGTTCCTCGATCAGATCAAAGCATCCAGCCTTCATGATCGACGCGTTCGGCTCGTACAGATACGTTATTTCGGGCAGCGGCGCCCCTCCCACGCGCAGGCCTTGCGTATATGCGGCGGAATCGTAATCGATTCGCTGGCCGTCATTCACGCAATACACGTGCGGCGCCCGCATGATTCCGTCGGAACGTGCGCGTCCGTCGCCCAATACCAGCAACAGTTCCTTGCATTCGTTGCCGGTCGACACTATGTGGACTTCGGTGACGGCGCCTTCGAAATCGGCCACGGCCTTGCGCCAGTCAAGCATCGGGGAAAGCTTGATCATCGTGAATTCAGCCTTACCGAGCAGCAGATCTCGTAGGTCGAGCACATTGGGGGAGCAATCCTCAATCGCGTAGGTGCGGGAGCCATGCTCGTCCCTACGCGCCGGATCGATGTAGATCAGGTCCACCGGTTCCATGTCGTGCAGATACCCGACTCCATCCCCGCACATGATTCGCGCCTGCCGGATTTCCAACGCGGCCATATTGTGCGCGGCCAGTTCGCATAGACGCGGCTGCCGCTCAACATATGTGGCTTGGTCGAAACCATCCGCAAGATACGAGAAATCGACGCCGAATCCGCCGGTCAGATCCACCATCGACGTTGTTTTGGATTGTGCGCCCTCTTGGGAATGCGCCGTGCACAGACGTCGTGCGATTTCGCTTTTATACTGGGCCGTGAACTGCGATGAGCACTGTTCCATGGAAATATGCGGCGGGTATACGATGTCGTCGCTCTGGGCCCATTGCGGCAGTTTTTTGCTCGCTATCTGCCATCCCGCGATCTGATCGAGCGCCGTCGGAAGGTCCAGCTGTTCCGTGTGTTTGGTCTTCAGTGCCAGATCGCGTACGTTTTCGCCGCGATGCGCCTTCACGAAATCGCGCGTCACGCCATTCAACGGCGATTCGTTCGGCTTGCCGACCACATGGCAGCCGTCGTGTTCCTGCTCGTCAATCATGTCAGCCATCTTATCGGCAGATGAAACGCTCCGCCGATTCCTGTATTTTGCGATTCGCGCCGGCTTCGGCAGGTGCGCAACCGACGTGATTTTCAGGTGGACTCCATTGTGGATAACGGTGGATTATTGTGGAAAGCTGTGGATAACTTCTATATGTAGTGTCATCCTGCGGCGGCGATTACTAGATATAGAAAGCGATTTTCCCCGCATTTTGGGGATGTGGATAACAGTTATCCACATCATTCAGGTAGGAAAAACTTGGAAAATCGCCATTTTGTGAATATCCCTGTGGATAATTCACCGAGTTATCCCCGGGTTACCCACAGGCAAAGGGCCACTTATCCACAGAGTTTTCCACAAATG
Organism: Anaerovoracaceae bacterium; assembly: GCA_963598975.1. Taxonomy (GTDB): domain Bacteria; phylum Actinomycetota; class Actinomycetes; order Actinomycetales; family Bifidobacteriaceae; genus Bifidobacterium. The sequence goes on along the minus strand of CAVBVU010000004.1, from coordinate 18,699 downwards.
TGGATAAGTGGGTCCGCGTCATGGAATTTCGTGGATGATTTGACCCTCAGAATGTCAGTTGGCTCCACGGATTTTCCATATTGCACAACAGGGCGATCGCAACAATTGCGGCAAGCAGCACAATGCCGCACACCGTAGTGCACCACTTCAAGCTCTTGCCGCGGAACACACGCAATCTGGAGGTCAGCAGCCACACGAACAGGCCTCCGACGGTGAAGCCGCCAAGATGCGCCTGCCATGCGATATTCGGCATAATGACCGGCAGTAGGAAATTGATGAGCATCCAGATGATCATCGAACGAATATCGGTTCCCGTTCTGCGATACACCACAAGAACCGCCGCGAACAGGCCGAACAACGATCCGGAAGCGCCGTATACGGCAGTGGCCCATCCCTGGGGGACGAAAGTGGACCACACCATCACGCCGGTTCCCCCGGCAAGTCCGGAAAGCGTATACAGGGCAAGGTAGGGGAGATGGCCCATCATGCGTTCCAGCATCGGTCCTATGCACCACAACGTCATCATATTGAACAGAATGTGCCACAGCGAGCTCGGCTGATGCAGAAACATCGATGTGAGGAACGTCCAAGGATGGCTCATCGCCGTCGCCGGCAGCAGCATACCAGCATTGAGCAAAGCATTGAAACCGGCCGGCCAGACGAATCTCAGCAGCGTCTCGACTCCCCAAATCACCGTGCATGCGCTCATGATCGTAGTGGTGACGACGGGCTCTCCACTGCGCCACCGATAGCGCAACGACCTCGGGGAAAGCAGGTTCTTCAAAGAAGGTGAATTAGGAAATAGGCTGAATCGTTGATATGACATGCTTTACACCCTACTGGAACGGGCCAATACCCGGCGCGTAAATCCACCCAATCAACACATTCAAGGAATTAATATAGTGAACAGGGCTGGCCTGAACGAACAGGCCGGACGTTTTTGGGAAAGGAGCCGTCATGGAGAACAAGTCTTCTAACGGTTGGAAGTTCTTCGCACTGCTCTTCGGAGCTTTGCTTGCAGGTGTTGTGGGCCTGTATGTCTACAAGCAGCAGAATCCGGACTACGACCCATGGGAGGAACCGTGGGAGAACAGCTCTTCTCCTGTCGACCTTGGATTGGCCAGGGCCTCTGAAGCGCCGGAAGAGACCGAATCGGAGGATGAGGAAGAAGCTTGACCTCCAACCCCGGAAAAAGATATTTTAAATCCTGCGCCAGCTTGGCTTGACGCAGGATTTTTTATTCGCTCTTTTCGATGAGTGCATTTGATGGGCGCATGCCATGCGTTACAGGCACGTGCCCATCAATGTTTGCGATCTGAAATTTTCGCGATCTGACGAGACTCAGGCGAGCGGGCCGGTGTGCCAGATACGCTCCAGATAATCCTCGATGGAACGATCGGAGCTGAAGTAGCCGGAGTTGGCCACGTTGATGAGCGCCTTGCGGTTCCACTCGAGCGGCTGCGCGTACAGGGCCTCGATCTCGGACTGAATATCGGTGTACGCATCGAAATCAGCCAAGGTCATGAACCAATCCTTGGAGAGCCAATCGTGCACGAGATCCTCGAACACGGTCTTGTCGCCGTTGGAGAAGGTGCCGTCGGCAACCATATCGATAGCGGCCTTGAGACGAGGGTTGGCATCGTAGTACTTCTTCGGATCGTATCCTTCGGCGTACAGGGCATCCACCTCGTCGACGGTCAGGCCGAAGAGGAAGAAGTTCTCGGCGCCTACGCGCTCGCGAATCTCAACGTTCGCGCCGTCGAGGGTGCCGACGGTCATGGCGCCGTTGAGGGCGAACTTCATGTTGCCGGTGCCGGAAGCTTCCTTGCCGGCCTGGGAGATCTGCTCGTCGAGGTCGGTGGCCGGAATGAGGTGCTGGGCCAGACGCACGTTGTAGTTCCACGGGAAGTACACGTTGAGCTTGCCCTTGACTTCCGGGTCGTTGTTGACGACGCGGGCCACGTTGTTGATGAGCTGGATGGTCTGCTTGGCCAGATAATAGCCCGGAGCGGCCTTGGCGCCGAACACCACGGTACGCGGCATGACGTCGTCGGCGGACAGCTTGCCGGACTTGATGTCGGCGTAGCGGGCGATCAGGGCCAGAATCTTGAGCGACTGACGCTTGTACTCGTGCAGACGCTTGACCATGGTGTTGATCATGGTGTTCGGATCGATGTCGAAGCCATACTCACGCTTGGCGTAGGCCGCGAAATCAACCTTGTTGGCCTGCTTGACGGCGGCGAACTTCTTGACGAACTCATCGTCGGCGGCCAGCGGCTCGAGGCCCTTGAGCAGCTCGAGGTCGCTCAGCCACTTGTCGGTGCCGAGACCTTCGGTGATCAGGTCGGAAAGGCGCGGGTTGGCCAGCTTGATGAAGCGGCGGGGGGTCACGCCGTTGGTCACGTTGGTGAACTTGTCCGGATACACATCGGAGAAGTTCTTCAGGGTGACGTCCTTCAGGAGCTGGGAGTGCAGCTCGGCAACGCCGTTCACGTGGGATCCGCCGTAGGTGGCGAGGTATGCCATGCGCACGGAATCGCCCGTGTAGATGGCCATATCCTTGATGGTCTCGTCGGCGACGCCTTTGGCCTTGAGCTCGGCCTCGAACTGGTCGTTGATCTTCTCGATGATTTCGAGATGACGCGGCAGCAGTTCGCCGATGAGCTTGGCCGGCCATACTTCCAGAGCTTCCGGAAGCAGGGTGTGGCAGGTGTAGTTGAAGGTCTTGTTGGTGACGGTCCAGGCGGTGTCCCAATCGTAGCCGTACTCGTCCATGAGAACGCGCATGAGTTCCGGAATGCCGATGACCGGGTGGGTGTCGTTGAGCTGGAAGGTGATCTTGTCTGCGAACGTCGTCAGATCCGGCTTGTCCTGGCCCGGGTAGAAGACGCGGATGGCGTCGTGGATGGATGCGGACACGAAGAAGTACTGCTGTTCGAGACGCAGTGCCTTGCCCTGCGGGGTGGAATCCTCCGGATACAGGATCTTGGAGATGTTCTCGGCCTCAACCTGCGGCTTGACGGCATCGAGATACTCGGACTTGTTGAAGGTGAGCAGGTCGAACTCGTCGTAGCTCTTGGCGGTCCACAGGCGAAGGGTGTTCACGCGGCCGGACGTGTAGCCCGGAACCATGTAATCGACCGGAACGGCGCGCACGGACCAAGCCGGCTTCCATACCTTCTTGCCGTCTTCCTCGACCACTTCGCCGCCGAAAGAGACCTTCTGGCTGCGGTTGTAATCGATATGGCCCCACGGCTCTTCGTTGGCGAGCCAGTAATCCGGGGTTTCGATCTGCTTTCCGGCCTCGTCGAATTCCTGCTTGAAGATGCCGTACTTGTACTGGATGCCGTAGCCGAACGCCGGCACGCCCAAGGAAGCGAGGGAATCGATGAAGCATGCGGCCAGACGGCCCAAGCCGCCATTGCCCAAGCCTGGTTCGTATTCGGCGTCGACGACGTCCTGCACGGAGAATCCGAGGGATTCCACAGCTCCGTTGAACTGCTCGGTCAGTCCGGCGTTGAGCAGAGTGTTGCGCAGCTGCTTGCCCATGAGGAATTCCGCGGACAGGTAGCCGACGGCCTTGGTGTTGCCATTGACCATGTCTGCCTGGGTCTTCATCCAGGAATCCATGAGATGGCGGCGCACGGCGGTTGACGCGGCGACATACACGTCGGCCGGCGTGGCCTGCTCGACGGTTACGCCCTGGGTGTACTTCAGCTGCTCACGAATCTCGTCAGCGAACTGTTCCGCGGTTACCGCGGATTTCGGTGCGGTGTTTTCAGTCATTAAACGACTCCCTTATATGGACTACTCTCCTAGAACATTATGCCTTGCGTCAGCGTCCTTGCGGATAAGGCTGCATGAACGCCGGTCGACATCATGCATACGTTCTCATATTTAGCATACAATGCATGTCAAAAAAGACGAAATTTTCAAAGGAAATCAAATAAGCATTCGTTTGCAGAGCCATGCTAGAGCGCGGTGAATCAGCTTCACGAAGCCGATATGCAATCACTGATAATTTCCTCTCTTAATACCCTGTTCAATTATGACCACATTGTCTGCAGAAATCCATCATAGTCGCTTACGGGCTGCACAATAACGCTTATGGCTGTAATTCGAGAGCAAGACATGGGCAAGGGGCGCGACGCTTTGGCGCAATGGATGCGGGAGGCGAGCGGGATAATCGCCGACCATATGCCGGCTGAAGAACAAGCCGCAAGAGATTTCAGACTCAACCTTTCCCCGCGGCTTCCACGCCAGCTGTGGGCGATGGCGGTCCGCTACTCGCTGCATCTTCTGGAACGCAAAGCGCCGGGCGGCGGCGTTGAAGTGCGGGTCGCGCCGTGGGGCGCTATCAAGATTCTCGACGGTCCGGCGTCCGACCCGCATAATCTGACGCCTCCGGATGTGATTGAGCTTGAGCCGGACGTATGGATGCGACTGGCCACCGGCATCACCGATTGGCAGGAGGAGCTGGAAGCCGGGCGCATCAGCGCAGTCGGGGAGCGTGATGACCTGAGCGGACTGCTGCCGCTGGTGTGATTGCCGGGTGCGCTGGAGCCTGAAGGTGGGATTTTTGGCGAAAAAAGAAGGGTCCGCGGCATTGCGGCTACGGACCCTTCCGAAACAGTTAAAACAGTCTTATATCACTGCTTTTTAAGCTTCAAAGCACTGGGCATCGGCATCGGGATGGGCTTGTGCGGCTTGGGTGCCGCTGTGGCCTTGGCTGCCGGGAATTCACCGCTCGTAGCCTTCGCGGCGGCTTCGGCCGCCCACTTGGCGTATTCGTCAAGATCGTCGTCGGCTTCGTTCTGAGTGGAATTCGCTTCGCTGTCTGCCGTCTCATTTTCTTCGTCAAAATCGTCCGAATCGTGAGAATACTTGGCTTCGATATCAGCGAAAGGATCGAAAGAACCCGAGCCTGGTTCCTGCGCTCCAAGCTCCTTGGCAAGCTCATCGTAATCCGTGTCGGTGGTCAGGTACTTGAGCTTTCGGGCTATTTTCTGCTGTTTGGCTTTCTGACGTCCGCGGCCCATCTGACCCCCTGGGTATTACTGTGCTATCAATTCATCAAACAAGAGAGTACCACTTGTTGGGCCTTGTTTCGTTGTCTGCTCAGACTTTTACGATAAAATCGTTTATTTTTCGCAGGAAAAGGACAAATGATGACGGACGACACCCAGGAACAGCAGATCACCGCTGTGGGCAATGAAATGAGCGCCAGCTTCCTTGCCGCAAAGAAGCGTTCCGACGCAACGCTGGCCGAAATCGAAAAGAATCCGGGCAAATTTACCATGCTCACCGGTGACCGTCCGACCGGGCGCCTGCACATGGGCCACTATTTCGGCACGCTTCGCAGTCGTGTGGAGATGCAGAACAAGGGTGTGCATACCAACATCATCGTCGCCGATTATCAGGTGATCACCGATCGCGACACCACCGAGCACATCCAGGACAACGTGCTCAACCTGATCATCGACTACATGGCCGCCGGCATCGATCCGGAGAAGACCATGATCTACACGCATTCCGCAGTGCCGGCCGAGAACCAGCTCATGTTGCCGTTCCTTTCCCTTGTCACCGAATCCGAACTGCATCGCAATCCGACTGTGAAGGCCGAGATGGAGGCATCCGGCCACGCGCTGACCGGTCTGCTGCTCACCTACCCGGTGCATCAGGCATGCGACATCCTGTTCTGCAAGGGCAACATCGTGCCGGTGGGCAAGGATCAGCTGCCGCACATCGAATTGACCCGTACCATCGCACGCCGCTTCAACGAGCGTTACGCCAAGAAGAACCCTGTGTTCCCGGAGCCGGACGCGATTCTGTCCGAAGCACCTGAAATCCCGGGCCTCGATGGGCAGAAGATGAGCAAGTCCCGCGGAAACTCCATCATGCTGAGCGCCACCGCGGAGGAGACCGCCAAGCTCATCAAGAAGAGCCGCACCGATTCCGAACGTACCATTACGTTCGACCCGATCAACCGTCCGGAGGTCTCCGCACTGCTGACCACCGCTGGCTTGGTGACCGGCCGCGACCCGAAGGAAATCGCTGAGGAGATCGGTGATTCCGGCGCAGGCGCACTGAAGATGTATGTGGTGGAATCCGTGAACAACTACCTGGCTCCGATGCGTGAACGCCGCGCCGAACTGTCCAAGGACATGGACTATGTGCGCGACGTGCTGGCCGAGGGCAACAGGAAAGCCAACGAAATCGCCAACGAGACGCTGGAGCAGGTGCGCGAAGCCATGGGCATGCGCTACTGAGCCACCAACACAACCAAGAGGGCGTCGGATTGTGACTCACGATCCGACGCCCTCTTTGCATCTATGGTCTGTACAGACTTCTGTATGGACCATAGACGTTACAATGCTCAGAGCTGTGCAAGACGCTCGCCTGCGGCGATTTCGGCGGCGGCGAGGTCGCCGTCCACGGACTGGTCGTCCGGGTCGTCGAGGTAGTGGTCGAACTCGTGTAAAACCTCGGAACTGGGCGCCGGGGTAAGCAGGGAAACCACTACGATGAACGCCAGCGAGACGATGAAGGCCGGCAGCAGCTCATAGATGGCGAAGACGCCACCGAGCGGCTTGACGAAGTTGTGCCAAATCAGCACGGTGGCGGTACCGGAGAGCATACCCGCAATGGCTCCGTATTTATTGGTGCGCCTCCAGTACAGGGAAGTGAGCATCAGTGGGCCGAAGGAAGCTCCCAGACCGGCCCACGCATAGGAGACCACCTGGAAGATGGACGAGTTCTGGTCGAAGGCCACCACAATGCCGAATACGAACATGACGAGAAGCGTGATTCTTGCCACCATCATGACTTGTCGTTCCGTGGCCTTGCGGTAGATCAATCCACGGAAGATGTTCTCGCCGACCGCGGACGCGCCGATAATCAGGTACGAGGACGAAGAGCTCATGGAAGCCGCGAAAATGCCGGACACCACAACACCGCATATGAAGCTCGGCAGCAGCGCCTGGGAAACGACGATGAAGATGTTCTCGGCCGCCGATTGCGTGACGAACTGGGTCGGCATCATGGCGCGTCCTACCAGACCGATGCACACGCCGCATGCAAGGGAGATCACGCACCAGGTGGTGGCGATGATTCGCGACTTTTTGATCTCCTCGGAGCTGCGGATGGACAGGAACCGCACAAGAACCTGAGGCATGCCGAAATAACCCAATCCCCATGCGAGCATGGAGATCATGGTGATCACGCCGTACTCGCTCGGAGCTCCGAACATGGCCTGGCCGGCTTCGATGATCTGTTCGCCGGCGTCATTAAGCAGAGGAGTGGCCATCTGTGTGCCGTCAAGGAAGCCCGGGATGCTCTTCAGGAAGGTGACGGTGTTGTTGATGCCGCCGGCGGATGCCACGGAGCCGATGAACACCACAGCCAGAGCGAAGAACATGAGCAGACCCTGGATGAAGTCGGTCACCACCACGGACAGATAGCCGCCGATGATGGTGTAGGCGAACACGACAGCCGCGCCGATCACCATGGTCAGGTGGTAATCCCAACCAAACAAGGTCGAGAACAGCTTGCCCACGGTAACAAAGCAGCTGCCCACATACACGCAGAAGAACACGAGGATGATCAGCGCGGCAATGGTGGAGACGATGTTCTTATCGTCATGGAATCGCTTGGAGAAGAAGTCCGGAATGGTGATGGAATCGCCTGCGACCACCGAATAGCGGCGCAATCTGCGGGCGACAAGCTTCCAATTGAGATATGTTCCGATGGCGAGTCCCAACGCGGTCCATAGAGGATCGGCGGCTCCCGTGAAATAAGCCACGCCCGGCAGTCCCATGAGCAGCCAGCCGCTCATGTCGGAGGCCTCGGCGCTCAGCGCGGTAAGCCAGGGACCCACGCCTCGCCCACCCGCAAAATACTGGCGGGTGGAGGAATTGGATCTTTTCGAATATATGAAACCAATGGTGAGCATGGCCACGAAATAGAGGACCATCGCCAGCAGCACCCAGAAATCCTTGGTGACCACAATCTCTTCCTTCTTAACAATCAGTGATTCGTCACAATGTAGCGGCTGGACATCACATGAGGGCGAAACATCTCACTTCCGTACAAGGTGGGTGCCATGTACCGGACGGCCGTCACGAATCGGGCGGCCACTACGAATCGGGCGATCGCGGAATATCAGGTGTCGTACCGCCACGACTTGTCGGTGAGCACTCGGGCCATCGCCAGGCCGATCGGCAGGCAGATGATCACCATGAACGCGCGGAACGCCCAATCGAGCGCGTTCAACGTGTCGAATTCACCAAGATGGAACATGGCCTGATACATATACATGCCCGGCACCATGATCACGATGGAAGGCACGGTAAGGCAGATTCGCGGATACCCCAGATGAGGTGCGAGAAGTCCCCGGCGCACCGAGGTGCGCCACGCGGAGGCCATCAGGCCGGCAAGCAGCGCTCCGATGAATGCGCCGGCCTCGGCGGGAACGCCCAAATCGACGATTTCCAGTCGCAGGGTGTCGGTAACCATGCCGATGGTCGCGGCGACCAGGCACATGCGCTGCGGTGAGTTGAACATTACGGAGAATCCCCATACGCCGATGAAGGCGAACAGCATGCGTAGCAGAAGGTTGACTTCCCAAGGCAGGTTGAGAGGCTCGAATCCTTGCGGATTCAGGTGCACGATCGACGCCACCATCCATCCCGCCAGGGTGGCCATCAGGATGATGCACATCACGTAGGTGATGCGCTGCACGCCCGAGGGGAAGTCTATCTTCGCCATGTCGAGCCCGCCCGTGATGAGCGGGAATCCGGGAATGACGAACAGCATGGCGCCGATGTATGCGGTGTCGTGCTGCAGTGCGACCGGGTTGAACAGGCCGATCACACGCAGGGTTTCCGTACAGGCGAGGGCCGCGACGGCCACGCATACGAAGGTCACGAAGAACTGGTTGAGATGATGGGCGAACAGTTTGCGGCGCAGCCAATGGCCAAGTCCCGCGCCGACGAACGCGCCGATCATGTCGAAGGGGCCGCCGCCGAGCAGGAACACGAAGGACGCGCACGCGCATGCCGATGCGAATCCGGCGAATTCCGGAGAATACAGCGGTCGGCGTCGCTCGATCATGTCGAGCCGCTCGTGGGCCTGACGCACGGTGATGCCTTGCGATTTGTCCGCCTGCTTGCCCACATGGTCGAAATGCTTGGCGTACATGCCTTTCGGCGGCTTGTGCTGGTGATGTTTGCGCGATTTGTCTGCGATTTCGCCGTTGTCGGATTGTGCATGGTGGTCGGTGCGATGGTTCGCATCAGGTTCCGCATTCCGTTCCGTGCCGTGGTTCGCGTGGTGGTCGGCGGCTTTGATGTCGCGTAAGTGCAGCGGCTGCGCGGTGGGGGAGCCGGCTTTGGCTTGTTTCGTCACCATTTCCAGCGCATCGAGCACCGGATCGTCGGAACCTTCCTGATTCTGCTCGGCTTTCTGCTGTTCCCTGATCTGCTTGGAAAGATCCGCGGAGACCTGCGACGCGTCTTTCTCGTCGAGATGTTGCATGAGGCCTTCGGAGACGCCGGATTGGCTGTGGTACATCGATCCTTTGCCGAGATTGACGTTGAACCAGTCGGCGAAGTGTTCGAGCAGCCAGATGCGTTCGGTGTTGACGCCGGTGGTCGGCAGATCGACGACTTCGGTGATGCGGTCCTTGCCGTCGGTGCAGGATGCCTCGATGTCGGTGAGATTCACGTCCGCGCGAACGTGCACGCCAAGCGGATACGCGATGCGGTGCATCATCTCGCGCACGCGGAAACTGCCGGTGCCTGCGCCCAGGTCCAGCATGCCGACGCGTACGATCACGCTCGCCTTGGCGGCTATACCGGCTTCGGTGATGGGTTTGTTCCAGTCCCGCTCGATGTCTTCCATATCGAGCGGAATCGAATGCGTATGGAAATTGCTGACGGCTTTCGCGTTGTTGTCGGCGCTCACGCCATGCTCATGTTCTTCGCTCACGGTATTCAGGTCTAACGTGTGGGCTGGTCGGATGTTTTCCACGCGGCCCCCTAAGTTCATCTTTCGGACTGGTCTGACCAAAATACGGACTGGTCAAACGTTTCCGTAACGCAACTGTCGATTTGCCCGGCATACAATGTTCACGCATTTCTTTACTTGCCAGACTTAGGGCTGTGGGCTCGCAACAGACGGCCAAAACAATCGCGGAGGAGCCGCGAAGGACCGACAGACCGGGCAACCCGATGGTTTGGGGAAGGAGTTCACATGACAACTGATGATCAGCAAATCAAACCGGCGGACGCTGCTATCGTGTCGTCTGGTACCGGAACCAAAGGCCCGGAAGAACGTGATCTTCCGCCGTCCCTTAAGGAATCGATGGATCTGTGTCTGCAGATTCTTCGCGAGGTCCTCGGCGAGTTCGATGAAAAGCTTCTGGAAACCTTCGATGAGGTCCGTGGCTACGCGCTGAACGCCAGCGCCGAACGTTTCTCCGAAGTCCTTACGGATACCAATCCTGATCAGGATGACCTGCAGAATGTGGTCTCCACCATCGACAACATGAATGTGCATGACGCCCAGCTGCTGGCGCGCGCGTTCACCACGTACTTCCATCTGGCGAACCTGTGCGAGGAGAACTATCGAGTCTCCGTGCTGCGCCAGCGTGAGGCCGCGGTGGACGAGCATCAGGCCGTCGATCCCGCAAATGAGATGACCTGCGCCTACCACAAGCTCATCAACGAACTCGGCCCGGCAAAGGCCAAGGATCTGCTTGACAGGCTCGAGTTCCATCCGGTATTCACCGCACATCCTACCGAAGCCCGCCGTAAGGCCGTGGAAGGCAAGATTCGTCGTATTTCCAGCCTGCTCGAAGTGCACAATCTGCTTGGTGGCTCGGACAAGAAGGAAAACTCCCGTCGTCTGTTCAACGAGATCGACGCGCTGTTCCGCACTTCCCCGATCGCGCTGAAGAAGCCGACTCCTGTCGAGGAAGCGGACACCATCCTCGATATCTTCGACAACACGCTGTTCTACACCATTCCGCAGGTCTACCGTCGTTTCGACGATTGGATTCTCGGCGACAAGGCAGGCCTTGTGCCGCCGGTGTGCCCGGCGTTCTTCCATCCGGGAAGCTGGATCGGTTCCGACCGCGATGGCAACCCGAACGTCACGGCCAAGGTGAGCCGTCAGGTGGCACGCAAGTTCAGCGACCACGTGCTGGGCGCGTTGGAAATCGAAACCCGATCCATCGGCAAGAATCTGACGATGGAAGCGGGCACCACCCCCGCAAGCGAAGAGCTGAAGAACCTGTGGAACCATCAGAAGGAAATGAGCGAGAGGCTTACCGACAAGGCCGCGCTGATCTCCACCAAGGAAATCCACCGTGCGGTCATGCTGGTCATGGCCGATCGTCTGCATTACACGATTGAACGTGACGCCGACCTGATGTACCACTCCTGCGAGGAGTTCCTGGAAGACCTCAGGGTGGTTCAGCGTTCGCTGGCCGCGGCCAACGCGAAGCGTTCCGCATACGGCCCGGTTCAGGATCTGATTTGGCAGGCGGAAACCTTCGGCTTCCACATGGTGGAAATGGAGTTCCGTCAGCATTCCGTGGTGCATTCCCGTGCTCTGGAAGACATCCGCGAACACGGTCTGCACGGAGAACGCGGTCCGCTGCAGCCGATGACCCATGAAGTGCTCGATACCTTCCGCGCTCTTGGTTCCATCCAGAAGCGCAACGGCATCAAGGCCGCCCGCCGATACATCATCTCCTTCACTAAGAGCGCCCAGAACATCAGGGACGTGTATGAGCTGAACCGTCTTGCGTTCGCCCATCCGGAAGATGTTCCGACCATCGACGTGATTCCGCTGTTCGAACAGCTTGAGGATCTGCAGAACTCCGTCGACGTGCTCGAAGACATGATCAAGATTCCCGAGGTGCAGGCCCGTCTGAAGGCCACCGGCGGCAAGCTTGAGGTCATGCTCGGCTACTCCGATTCCTCGAAGGACGCCGGTCCGACCTCCGCAACGCTGGCGCTGCATGCAGCCCAGGAGCGCATCGCCAAGTGGGCGGAATCGCACAACATCGATCTGACCCTGTTCCATGGCCGTGGCGGCGCCGTCGGCCGTGGCGGTGGCCCGGCCAACCGTGCCGTGCTTGCGCAGCCGGTCGGTTCCGTGAAGTGCCGCTTCAAGCTCACGGAGCAGGGCGAAGTCATCTTCGCGCGTTACGGCAACCCGTCGCTGGCGATTCGCCACGTGGAATCCGTTGCCGCCGCAACGCTGCTGCAGTCCGCTCCGAGCGTGGAGAAGCGCAACACCGACATGACCGAGAAGTACGCCGAAATGGCGAACCAGCTCGATGAAGTCGCGCACAACCGCTTCCTGGATCTGCTGAACACCCCGGACTTCGCACCGTGGTTCTCCACCGTAACTCCGTTGACCGAAATCGGCCTTCTGCCGATTGGTTCGCGCCCGGCGAAGCGTGGTCTTGGGGCCAAGTCGCTTGACGATCTGCGCACCATTCCGTGGATCTTCTCCTGGGCCCAGGCCCGCATCAACCTGGCCGCATGGTACGGACTCGGTACAGCATGCCAGGAGTTCGGCGATCTGGAGACCCTGCGCAAGGCGTACGAGGAATGGCCGCTGTTCTCCACGTTCATCGACAACATCGAGATGTCTTTGGCGAAGACCGACGAGCGTATCGCCAAGATGTATCTAGCTCTCGGCGATCGTGAGGACCTCAACAAGAAGGTGCTCGATGAGATGGAGCTTACCCGTGAATGGGTGCTCAAGATCGTTGGAGACAAGTGGCCGCTGCAGCACCGTCACGTGCTCGGCCAGGCAATCCGCATCCGTTCTCCGTATGTGGACGTGCTTTCCGTGACCCAGGTGCTCGCGCTCGGCTCGCTGCGTAAGCGTGTCGACAAGGAAGAACTGACTCACGGCCAGCAGGAGAACTACACTTACCTGATCCTGTGCACCGTTTCTGGTGTGGCCGCAGGCCTGCAGAACACGGGCTGATATAGGTCTCATCGTCCTTGGATAAACGGGAGGTTTCGTAGCTGGCAGAGCGCGAAACCTCCCGTTTTATGTGTGGGTGTCGGGTTTTCTTGCCGCGATAGAATCAGGCCGACCCGCTGGAAAAATGGAAAGGAGTGATGAATGGCCGGGAGGACTTTCGAACTGACCCCCAAGAAGCTGGCTATAGGTGCGGTCATGACCGCAAGCGGCGCCGTGCTGTGGGGAATCAACGGAACCGTATCGAAACTGCTTATGGAATTGTATAGCGTCGATCCGATGTGGGTGGCTTGCGTCCGACAGATTATTGCCGGAATGTTGTATTTTGCTTTCGCGGTCATGACCACTCCGAAACTCCTGACCGGCATGCTGCGTGAGCGCAAGAATTATCCGATGCTGGTCGCCGTGGCCATAATCTGCGTGCTGGTGATTCAAGTGGGCTACCTTCAGGCGATTCATTGGACCAATTCCGGTACCGCCACCGTGCTGCAGAACTTCAGTCTGCTGTTCGTGCTCGCGTACGTGTGCATACGTGGCAGGCGATTGCCGACGTTTGTCGAGGCGATCGGCGTAACGTGCGCCGGGGTTGGCATCGTGCTGATTTCCACCGGCGGAGACCTTTCGTCCCTTTCGTTACCGCTTCCGGGATTGGTCTGGGGCTTGGCCAGCGCGTTCGGCAATGCGGCCATGGCGATTATGCCGATTGAACTGATAGCGCGTTGGGGCGCTTTTTCGGTGAATGGTGTGTCTTTTTTGATTTCCGGTTTCGTATTGTTGCCTTTTGTGCAGCCGTGGGCTCACATGCCGCAGCTGGATATGCGCGGGTGGCTGATGCTCGCGTTTCTGGCGGTGGTTGGAACGTTCATGGCTTGCGGCCTGTTCATGGCGGGAGTGTCGATTATCGGATCGATGCGAGGCAGTCTGATCGGTGCGATAGAACCGGTTGTGGCCACGATTACCGCCGTATTGTGGACGGGTTCCGTGTTTTCCACGGCGGAATTGATCGGACTGGTGCTGATCATCCTCATGATTGTTCTCGTGCGATGAGTCGGTACCGCCAGTGAGGGGCTGTGATCGTTGAGATATTAACGATTGCAGCTTTTTTCGGTTTATATAAGCGGGATCTGCCGCTACTGCTGTGATTGGAACCGTGGCGAAGAGATTGAACGTCCGCGGATGGGACGTTCCTTTATTGCTTCTTTGTAACTTTTTTCGATGAAAAAAATTCCGGCTTTTGCTGCCTTTTTTGAAATTTTTTACGTAACGGTTTATGGCCTAAATTATGCAAAAAAAGCATGTTTGTTGATTATCGGCCTTGAATAAATCGAATAATTGGAGACATGGCTCGGTTGGAGCGGCATCTTTCATCACGTTGAATTGCGTAGATGCATTTTTTTTGGGGTAATTCCGAGGGATTTTTGTCTTTGTGTGCTCCTATTTTCTAGTACGAAGGGTGAATACCGGGGGGGGGACGATCCACTCCGGCCCTTGACACGTGAAGTGAGAATATATGAAGTTGAATGTTACGATTCGCAGGGCCGCCGTCGCGGCCGTGGCGGCGGTGTCGATGCTGCTGCCGGTCGGGGTCGCGTCCGCGACGGATACGGCTCCGGGAATAACGGTGGAGCAGGGTGCCGGCTACACCGCCACGAAGATCTCGCATCCGGACTCCGCGCTCGGTGAGAACGACGGCATCGTCAACGTGGATTCCAGCGGCAGCGCGACCACCGGCGACGGCGACGCCGACCGTGGCCAGAGCTATTCTTGGTCCTCCGTCGGTTACGGGGACTGGATGTACGTGGGAACCTGCTATTCCGCGATGGGAAGCACCCTTAAACTCGTGGCCAATAACTTGGGCACCACCTACAAGGTGCTCAAGTCCGCGCTCGACGTGGCGTTCAACGGCGAGCTGTATCTCGACAGCGGCGAGAACCGCAGCCTGCTGTTGAAGATCAACACGAAGACCGGCGAGGTCAAGATCGTCGTCGATCCGATCCAGAAGTCCACTGGTGGGGATCTCAATGTGAACGGCTACCGTGCGGCCATCGAGTTCCACGACAAGCTGTATTTCGCGGCCGCCGCCCAGGGCGGCCCGTATCTGCTGGAGGTCGATCCGGCCACCGACGAGACCCGGATCGTCTACCAGGCCGCCGCCGCCGCTCAGGGGATCTCCACCGGCATCCGTGGTCTGGCCGAGCTGAATGGCCAGCTGATCGCCAGCATGATCGGTGCGGACGGCGCCTACATCGTGGCTTCCTCGGATCCGTCCTCGGGCGCCGATTCGTTCAAGACCATCGCGACCCAGCAGGATCTGCTCGATTACCCGGCATACCATTACACCGACAACATCTTCGGCGGCGCGATCTGGGATATGGTCGGATTCAACGGCAAGCTGTACATCACCGTCGTGACCGGCAGGAGCGGCAGCAAGCAGTCCTTCGCGCTGTTCCGCGGCGAGCAGGGCTCCGACGGCGACTGGACGTACACGCCGCTGGTCGGCGATCCGAATGACGGCGCGCGTTACGAGTACGGTTTCGGCGCGGACCGTTCCGGCGCGGCCAATCTGGTGGTGTACAAGGACCATCTGTACATCGGCGGCTACAACGATCCGATGGTGGCGCTGCCCGACGCGCTCGACTTCAACTTCGAGAGCCTGTACAAGGATCTGTCCAGCCCGGTCAACCTGTGGCGCATGGACGCCGACGAGAACTTCGAGCTCGTGGCGGGCGAGAGCGGCAACAAGTACTTCGGCGATCCGGTCGGCACCATCGACGGCGAGACCATGCGCGCGGGCCTGGGCGCCGACAGCGACATGAGCCGTCATCTCAACCAGTACGTGTGGCGCATGCAGGCGTACGACGGCAGGATGTACGCCGGCACCTTCGACGTCAGCGACCTGGCCTATCCGCTCACGCAGTTCACCAACGGCGACGTGCTGAAGCGCACCTCGGAGCAGTGGAAGAAGCAGATCGAGTACATCAAGGCGTTCCTCGAGGTCCTCAAGGAGCAGCAGGATGGTTCCTCCGCGGCTTCGGAGTCCTCCGAGTCCGAGGCATCCGAGTCGCTTGATGCGACCAAGCCGGAGGACGGAGACGCGACGGTGGCGGACGACGCCGCTGTGTCGGATGACGCGGCTGCGCAGACCCTCGACGACGCCAAGCCCGTCGTCGACGCCGACAAGACTACCGACGAGCAGAGCGCTGCGGACGGCGTCGTGGCGGACGGGAAGTCGTCCGCCGTGATCGCGAGCCTGTCCAGGATGAGCGAGCTGCTGGGCAACATGGGCAACGACCTGGAATCCAAGCAGACCGATGTGGCCGTCGACGAGGCCTCGGCGCAGAGCGACGACTACACCATCAACGACCGTGTCCAGTTCCGGGATTGGCTGAACGAACTGCTCTCGCTGTACAACGAGAACAAGCAGTACCTGCCGGATTCCGTCACCCAGGAGCTCGACAAGTGGCTCACCCAGGACAACGTCGACAACTTCGCCGATTTCGTGGGCGTGTGCAACTACCTGCATTACGCCACCGACTCCACGCGCGGCTGCGATCTGGTCGTGACCTCTGACGGCGTGAACTTCCAGACCATCACGCGCAACGGCTTCGGCGACAACAACAACCACGGCCTTCGCGTGTTCGCGGTTACGAACTCCGGTCTGAGCGTCGGCACCGCGAACCCCTACCACGGCACCCAGATCTGGACGCTGAGCGACGGCACGGGCGACGTGGAGGACGCCGAGCTGGTGGACGGCGACGCCTACGAGTACGACAAGTACGATTCGCAGGCCAAGACGGCGAACCAGCGGGGCCTGAACGTCGGCATCGCGTTCAACGGCAACACCGTGGAGTCCGTGCGCTACGATTACGCGTCGCTCACGGCCGGCGAGGACTACGTGGTGAACGAGGACGGTTCGGGCATCACCCTGACCAGCGCGTTCCTGAATGGCAGGGAGACCGGCAGCACCGGTTCCGTGGAGGTGTCCTTCAACCGCGGGGCCCGCGTGTCCTTCACGGTCGCGGTCAAGGACGGCACGCCGGGCGCCGAGCCCGTCACGCCGTCCGACAAGACCACGCCCGCGGGCCAGTCCTCGACGGAGTCCAAGAAGTCCGCCACGGCGGCTGCCTCCACCGCGAAGACCGGTGCCAGCGTGCTGGGCATGGTCCTGGCCGCTGTGGTGCTGGTGGCGGCCGGCGCGGTGACGCTGGTGCTGCGCAGGCGCGGC
The DNA here is from genome assembly GCA_963598975.1 of Anaerovoracaceae bacterium. GTDB lineage: Bacteria > Actinomycetota > Actinomycetes > Actinomycetales > Bifidobacteriaceae > Bifidobacterium. The sequence goes on along the minus strand of CAVBVU010000004.1, from coordinate 1,469 downwards.
TGAACGGGTAGCGCCGGATAGCGGCGTGTCCGACGGATAGCGGCGCGGATTGTGAAGCCCCTTTGCGTGGGGTCTCGCGGTCCGCGCCGTTCGCGTTATGCGGGTCCTCTGCCGGAGCGCCATGCGGCGCCGTCGTCCCGTGGTCGTCGAACGCGGTCCGTGTTGTACGCGTCCCGCCGGAGCGCTGTGGGGCCTGTCAGACGGCCCGTGCGTGGGAACCCGCCCGTCCATATTCGCCGAACCGTCCGAGGGGTGCGACGGAGCATCTCCCTTCGGCACCAACCTGCGTGATACGGGCCTATTCTCCCGGTTGGGGCAGGGGCGGATGCGGGCCACTCCGGCTTCAAAATCCCGAATCGTTGGGATTCCGCCGTTTCTGAATCTCGCAAAAGAAGCGGGACGCGATGGATTGCACCCCTTCTGGCCCCAACCTCGAGAAAACAGGCGTATCTCCCGGTTGGGGCCGGCCCTGGACGCGGGCCGTATCGGTACGCAAATCATGAATCGTTGGAAAATGGCCGTTTCTGAATCGCGTGGGGAAGAAAGTCGTGGCGGAATGCACCCCCTTTCCGGCCACGACCCGCAAGATACAGGCGTATCTCCTGGTTGGGGCTGGCCATGGGCGCAGACCGTGCCGGCATGCAGATCCTAGATCATCGGAATTCCGCCATTCCCGAATCAAGTGAAGGATTCGGTGCAGACGGCAATGCCCCCTCCCGGCCACAATCTACAAGAAACGGGTATATCTCCCGGTTGGGGTTGGGATGGGGTGGTGCGCATCTAGAGATGGCCGTCATACCCGCTCTGATGGATCCCGGCAGGCATCCATGGGCATGATTCCATTGATGATTGCGACCATCTGACCCGTCGCCCGCGAAAGTCAGGGTGGACCCGGAGATATGGACCGCAGAGCGTGCGAGACGTTCAGCATCTCCGGCAGGCACGACGCTGATGTTGGCTGGATCGAATTCTGTATCGGCGTACGGCATCCGAGCGCTACTGAATGACGTGCCCTTCAGCCACACATTTTGGCCTATAGTCCCATTTGGCGGTGGCAAGACGTTGAACAGGTACGCGGATCTCTTCAGCGAGAATCTGGACGTGCTCACATCCGAGGCGGATGCCGCGGTTTTCTCATCGGATATCAATGGGAATGAATGTGAATCGCAGTAAATTAGTACATTTTCGGTATATTTTCTGCCTTGAGTACATATGGAAAACCCCGAACCGTTGGTATTTCAACGTTTCGGGGTTTTCCTCTATGGTGCGAGCGGGGGGAGTTGAACCCCCACGAGCATACACTCACTGCCACCTGAAGACAGCGCGTCTACCATTCCGCCACGCTCGCAGACAATCAATTAGTTTACACCCTGACTGCGAAGTAAACAAATCGGCGTGTCGCGGCTTGTGGTCGAATGTGTTCGCTTTGGTGGATGCATGTGACCTCTGGGTGTCGGGCGTGTCCAGCT
>CAVBVU010000003.1:0-55263 GCA_963598975.1 Anaerovoracaceae bacterium | reverse complement strand
CTCCACGCCACTTTTTAGTGGATGTACCGTTTGAGTACGTGCTCGAGAATCGGAACATGAAGCATGATCATGGTGCCATAGCCGAGAATCAGCAGCAGGAACAGACCCTGAGGCATATAAAACCAGCTGCCGGCCAGCAAAGCCACAAACACCACGTCGATGGCGGCCAAAGCCAAGGTATGGCCGATGTTGCTCACGCCGAAAACGAATGCATTGCCCAACGTGCACCAGAACGAGTTCTCAAAACGCGCCTGCAATGCCCAGATCCACTCGAATCCGATGAGCCACACGATGCTCAAGGCGAATTTCGGAATCAGCAATGGGGTGATCTGCAGCACGATCCATGAATAGACGCTCAACGCACCGGCCAATCCGAAAATCAGCCAGTATCCGGTCGCCTTCGCGAAATTCGATCGGAACGCGGCGAAATAATTGCGGGTAACCGTGCCTTCTCCGGCCAACGATTTGCGGGCGGCATCATGGCCGGCCGCCAAAGCCGCGCCTATGGTGATGATGGGGATGCTGGTGACGATCATCAGGATGTTGATCCAAATCGCGTCGACGGCGTCGCTGAGGCCGCGCATGAAGCCCGAATCGGGTGAAAGGAATCTCATGCGTTAAGTCTACCTGATTTTCGGCAATCGTTGTCACCTTTCAAAATATTGGAATATTGAGCCTTTCCTACACGCGATTGGTGGTAGCGTTTTCATAAACGTAATGTAGTTGAAAGGAGGTCATGTATGACCGTAAACAATCAACGTGACGACTGGTGGAAGCAAGCGGTTGTCTACCAGATTTATCCACGCAGTTTCAAAGACGTGAACGGCGACGGATTGGGCGACATCGCCGGCGTCACCGAGAAAATGGAGTACCTGCGGGAGCTGGGCATCGACGCCATCTGGCTTTCGCCGTTCTATCCGTCCGATCTGGCCGACGGCGGTTACGACGTGATCGACTACCGCAATGTGGATCCACGCCTCGGCACTATGGACGACTTCGACGCGATGGCCGCGGCCGCGCATCAGGCCGGCATCAAGGTAGTCGTTGACATCGTGCCGAACCATACGGCAAGCAAGCATGAGATGTTTATCGAAGCGCTTGCAGCAGGCCGCGGGTCGGCCGCACGAGACCGTTACATCTTCCGCGAGGGTCGTGGAGAGAACGGTGAACTGCCTCCGAACGACTGGCAGTCGCTGTTTGGCGGTCCGGCCTGGCAGCAAGTGGAGGACGGACAGTGGTATCTGCACATGTTCGCCAAGGAGCAGCCGGATCTCAACTGGAAGAATCCGGACGTGCATGAGGAATTCAAGAAGACCCTGCGTTTCTGGTCCGATCATGGCACGGATGGTTTCCGCATCGATGTGGCGCACGGTTTGGCGAAGGATCTTGATTCCGTGCCGCTCGCCGATATGGATCCGATGGCGGTGCAGAAGCAGCTGCCGCCCAAGGGCGGTCTGAGCCCGCTGTGGGATCGCCCGGAAGTGCATGAGATCTATCGTGAATGGCGTGAGGTGTTCAACGAGTACGATCCGCCGCGTTTTGCCGTGGGTGAGGCTTGGGTGCGAGCGGAATCGCAGCACTTGTACGCATCCACCGACGAGCTTGGCCAGGTGTTCAATTTCGAATTCGCCGAGGCTGGCTGGTTTGCCGATGAATTCCGCACCGCCATCGAGGACGGTTTGAAGGCCGCCGCGGAAACCAACGGGTCCACCACTACATGGGTTATGAACAACCATGATGTGCCGCGCAGTCCGTCCCGTTATGGTCTTCCGCAGGTCAAGGGAGCGCCTTTCCATCAGATCGCACATGATTGGCTGATGCGCGACGGTAGCACCTATCCGGAGAATCGTGAGCTGGGTATGCGTCGTGCCCGTGCCGCAGCGTTGATGGAAATCGGCCTGCCCGGATCCGTATACGTGTATCAGGGTGAGGAACTGGGACTGTTCGAAGTGGCGAATATTCCGTGGGATCGTCTTGAGGATCCGACGCCGTTCAACACCCGCCGCAACTTCACCGACAAGGGTCGCGACGGATGCCGCGTGCCGTTGCCGTGGACCTCCGCCGATTGCGGCGAACCGGCATCTTGGAACGGCGATTTCATTACCGGCGCCACATTCGGTTTCGGCCCGCAGACCGGCGACTCCGCCGATGCGCATCTGCCTCAGCCGGCCTGGTTCAAGGACCTTGCCGCCGATGTTCAAGCCGCGGATGACGATTCCATGCTTGCGTTGTATCGCAAGCTGCTGAAGTTGCGCCAGACCGTGCTGACTGTCACCGGTGATACATCCGCCGAACTGCTTGACATGGGTGACGCGGTGGTCGCGTATTCCCGTCCAGCCGCGGATGGACGCCGATTCGTGTCCGTCTCGAATTTCGGAGCCGAACCGGTTGAGTTGCCGGAAGGCGGTGTGGTCGTGGCTCAATCCGGCCTACTGGCCGATGACGGCAGGCTTCCGCAAGACACGGCGGCCTGGCTGCTACTTGGCTGACCGATAACAATGATCGTGGCGCGGAACCCACGATCCATCCCGTGAATCCGGATGGATCGTGGGTTCCGCGCCACGATTGTTGGGGGGTTGGAGAAAATTAGTCTTCGTTCATGATGGCGGCAAGGTCTTGAACCTGAGGCAGATCGAAGACCTCGTTGGTGTGGACGACTTTGCCGTCGGGTCCGGCCAGTGGCACTCGCCAATTGGAGTATTCGTTGGAGGTGCCCGGCTGGTTCTGGGAGCGGGTCTCACCTACGCCGTCGACCAACGCGACTTGCAATAGCACGGATGGCGATTGCCGCAGCATCCTGTGCATGGCCTCCACGATTTGCGGGATATGGCCTTCCACATCGGCCGCGATTTCCGGCGTGATTAGTCCGCCTTCCAGCAGACGGTCGATCATCGCCTGACGTTCGGCGGCCGCAGAAGCCTGGAATTCTTCGACTGGCCCGGACAGCAGGTGCAGCTTCTCGCGGAGCTTCACATGCTCGAACTGCAGATATCCGGCGGCGGGCGGCATGTCGTGCGTGTTCACGGAAGCCAGCGCGTACTTACGGTAGGTGGTGGGATCGGCGTAAGGATCGCCGGCGTTGGGGGAGTCGTCAACGCGGGCGAACCATTCCACGACGCAGCCAAGCAGACCATGCTCCGCAAGTACGGTGCGCACGTAGTCCGGCACGGTTCCCAAATCCTCGCCGATTACCAGACCGTTCGCGCGTGTGGCTTCTATGGTGAGAATCGCGATCATCGCCTCGTAATCGTACGCAACGTACGCTCCGCCCTTCGCGCCTTCGCCTTGCGGAATCCACCAGAGGCGGAACAGGCCGAGAATATGGTCGATGCGCACCGCGCCGGCACGGGAGAACATGTTGTGCACCATGTCCCGATATACGGCGTAGCCGGTTTTCTTCAGGTAATTCGGATTGAACGGCGGCTGCCCCCAATCCTGGCCTTGCGGGTTGTAGAAATCAGGCGGGCAGCCCACAGTCACGCTGCCGACCGCGAAACGTTCCGGATTCCACCACACGTCGGCGCCCAGCAAGTGCACGCCAACGGCCATATCCTGCACCAGACCGAGTGCCATTCCCTCTTCTCGAGCGGTGTTCTGCGCGGCGGTCACCTGTTCGGCGGCGATCCACTGCAGCCAGCATTCGAACTCAATCAAGTCGGTATGTTCGCGCATCAGCTCGGCCACTTCAGGCGAATCGCGGTTCGTGTCGGTGATCCATGAAGTCTCCCATGGGGCGCCCCATATCTCAAACGCCACTGACCATGCGGCAAATGCCCGCAGATCCGGTCCTGATGCCTTCTTGAACGCTTCGAACGCGGCTTGGCGCTCGGCGGAACGCGGCACCGCATACACAAGCTGCAGGGCCTTGCGCTTATGCCACCATGCGGAGTTGATGTCCATCGGATTCGGGTCGTCGTTGGCCGGTTGCATTTCGGCATGCAGCCGTTCGACTTCGGCCAGGTCGGTCTCGCTCAGGTCGGCGTACTCCGCAATGTCTTGCGGGCGAATATAGGTGACGTTGAGGAATCGGCGGGACTCCGGAAGGTAGGGGGAGGGCTCGAGCGGTTCGACCGGAGCGGACGCATGAATCGGATTGATGAGCATGAAATCGGCGTGCGACTTCTCGGCGGCATCTTTCAACAGATCGCGCAGATCGCCGTAATCGCCCACGCCCCACGATTCGGCGGAACGTACGGAATACAACTGCGTCATCCAGCCCCAGCGCTGCTTTTCCGCTACTGCTTTCGGCAGCTCGATGCGCGCGGGCGCGCAGATCAGTGCGGCCTCGCCGTGCAGCTCGCCAGCGTTCACGCGCAGGCTGTGGTATCCGGCCGGAATGTCGTCGGGAAGGTCCAGCGTCAGAGAGCCATCGTCCTGCTGCATCAGGTACATGCACAGGTTGCCCGTGTACTGCGTGCCGTCCTCCAGAATGAGTCGCAGGATGACGTCGTTGCCCTTGGCATGGATGGGTATGGATGTCGGCTTGCCGATGAACTTCACGATGGTCGGCGGCATGAGCGTATCGGCAATGCGCTGCTTGGCTTCGGCGTAGGAATTGGCGATGGCCTGCTCGGTGGATGCGTCCACACCTAGTGCGGCCAGTACGGAAACAAGCACTTCGTCGCGAATTTCGACATAGGTGCCGAGCTGGTCGATATACGAGGTGGAGATGCCGTTGATTTTGGCCAGCTGGATAAGCGGGCGTGCGATGCGTTCTTCACTTTCTGTCTGTTGCGCTGATGCTGTCATGTTGGTCGAAGGCTCCTTTTCATGCGAATGCGGTCTGCATAACGCCATTGCTACGCCGATTGTCGGCGGCTGCGGTGCCGTCGGCGAATCGTTGTGATTACTGTAACATAGTGATGCTATCGTTTGCAAAGTGTGTTGCGCTGTTAGAAATGGTTGTGATATATAGATTTATGATGACTATACTGCGGTTAGTGTATTGATTTGTTGCGGTTATTATGATGAACGTTTGCAATATGTAGGTACGACTGATCTCGTGGGAGAAGTTTCGCAAGAACCTCGTTATGAGGTTGTATTTTTCGACCTGTACGGCACCTTGATTGATATCCGTACCGACGAACAGAGCGATGCCGCATGGCGGTCCCTGTATGAAACCGTGCGCGAGTTGGGTTCCGAATACGAATCCGTGGGTGCCCTGCGTGAACGGTTCGAACAGTTGGGAGGCGGCGAAATGATGCATTGGGCGGAACGCGACGTTTCCCGCGACGGCGATCAGGTCAAGCAGAAGACCAGCACGTGGTGAGCATGATCGGCAGACTGATCGGCGGCCCCGAAGGTCTGGGCCCGGTCGAGAAAAACCTCGTCGACCGTGCCACATTGAGCCTGTATGTCGCGTACCGCGACACGGGCGCGGGATCCTGGCAGCCCACGTTGCAGGATTTGTGCAGGACATTGGATGGGACCGACGCGCCGACGGGCCATGAGCTCGCGGTCGCGCATCCGGACGCACGGGAGGTGTGCGAAACGCTCGCGCCCTGAACACGGGAGACAGCTCCCAGGATGCCTCCGGTTTGGACGAACTTGGACGGAATGACGCGGAGGAAGGCGAAGGATGAGTACGGCCGGTATCATTACGACTTACTGGATTCGTAACGAAGCGAGCCGGAAGGAAAAGGAGCGACGGATGTCGACGATCTATAGGACGAATGAATGGAAGGGCTATGGCAGGCAGAACTATTACTGGAACGAGTACAGGCTTGAAGGCGATATGGTTGTGAAATACAAATGTCACAGGCAGAAGTTCTTTGACGGGCACGAGAACACGTGGGACCGTGAAGAGGATGCGATCGCGTCCTGGTCTGTGGATGATCCGGATATGCCTGATTGGTTGCGCCAATATATCTGAGGGCGGACATCGGCCTATAGGTTCAAGCCGTGGTGACTCCCCTTTTCCGGCTTCCGTTCTGGGACCGGCCGGTTCCCTTCCAGCTCATCGAGACGATGGAGGATGCCGCTGCGCGCTACATGGCTGGTGATTCCATGGCCGTCGGGTCCAGCGTCATGCTCGCGCAGCCTTTGGTAGTCGTCGAAGGCCATGCGGCTTTGGACGGGCAGTTCCCCGTCGCTCATCGCGTGCGCGGGGAACGTGTCGGGTGTCTCGCTGTGGCTGATGATCGTCACCTGCATGCCCAGATCGTCGTATTGCAGGTGCTTGAAACTCCTGGCGTCGTAGAGTCCCTGCTCGTTCCGGTGTCATGAGAAGACTATGAGGTCCCCGTGGTCCATTCACGGTGATCGATTGCTCGAGAACCACAAATTCTACGGCCGTATTCCACGCCTAGGAATGCCACAGCCAATAATTGTAGAAGGGCGAATACAGACGAAACGGAGGTGTGGGAATGACGATGATTGAATCCTTGCCCGGATATGCCGAGGCGGAGGCGGTGGCCAAGGCCCGTGGGTCCAACCTGGTGGACATGATCAGCGCGTATCTCGCCGGAGTGGCGGCCGGAGGAGATGCCGTGACCGTGATGCGAACGCCTGACGAGGTGCGTGACCATTTCGGCAAGCTGATGGACGAGATGTCGCAGGATGTATGAGATAGACTCGCATTCCAAGGAGTTCGACAAGGACTTCAAGCGGCTGGCCCGATACGACAGGGTTCTGGCGCGCGATTGTGAATTGGTGACCGCGAATAATGCGCTGATGGTCGGCAACGATGAAGAAGGCGTCCATCATCGGTGCCAAAAGCGCCGGTATCGACGGCGTGTACTTCTATACGGAGATTTCGCCGTCCTCCGATCCGGAAGTATCCGCGAACGCAGTGCGTTCGTTCTCCGGAACGGACTACGACGGCCTGCTCGATTTCGTGTTGAATTCCTGATTGAGGCCGTCGATCGCCATCGAAGGCCTGATATCCATCGAATATGTCTGTCGGTGGATTGTCTGCCGATGATTGTCTTTGGACATCGGCCTGGCATGAGGGGAGCGATGCGATATGACGGATGAAATCGAAGAATCCGAAAAGGCGGAGGAACTCCGGTCGGTGCGTTCCGCGCGTAATACGGTGATTCTCATAATCGTCGGCGTGGCCGTCGGATTGTTGTCCGGCATGTTCGGCATCGGCGGCGGGACGGTAATCGTGCCCGCTTTGGTATGGCTTGGTTTCTCCCAGCGCAATGCGGCCGCGACCTCCATGCTTGCGATCGTGCCGACGTCGATTTCCGGCGTGCTCTCCTATGCGTACAACGGCAACGTCGATTGGATCGCCGCGATGCTGCTGTTCTGCGGCATGTTCGTAGGCGGACAGATAGGCAGCTGGCTGCTTTCCCGCTTGCCGGAATTGGTGTTGCGATGGGTGTTCGTGGCGTTCCTGGTGTTCGTCGTGATCAATCAGGTGCTGTTTGTACCGTCGAGGGACCAGCAGATAACCATGAACGTTACGACTGGCATATGCCTAGTGTTGTTGGGTGCGCTGATCGGTGTGCTTTCCGGATTGCTGGGCATCGGCGGGGGAGCGCTGGCCGTGCCCGCGTTGTCGATTCTGTTCAACGCGTCCGATCTGATCGCGCGCGGCACCTCGCTGCTGGCCATGTTCCCCAACGCCATCACCACCAGCGTGGCCAATCACAAACGCAAATTGTTACACGTTCGTTCCGCGCTGATCATCGGCATCACGGCGGCCCTCGTGACACCCGCGGGAACATGGATCGCCGGAGCGGTATCCGCCCGCGTCGGTTCGATCATGTTCGCGATGTATCTGTGCGTGCTGTTGGTCCGCAGCCTATTCGTGGCGATCAAGTCCACACGTTCCGCGCGTGCGTAAGCTTTGGCCGGCGTGCAATGTATTGAAAGTGAATGGCTGGCTTTCAGCGTTGATGATAGCCGTCTCTTGAGCCGCATAAAGAATTCAACGGGTTCGTAAACCTTCGTAATACGAGGGATTGCGAACCCGTTTTGTGAATTCAAGGGGGTGTGTTCACTTTACTGATTCCAAAATTCATCTGCCGTTAGGTCGTGAAACGGACTGCGTTGGTTTTGCGCGCCTAGCGTGGGGCGCGGAAACGCAAGATTCCGCAACATTAGACGCGGAAAGGTTCCGCGTGCAGAAGAAAGAAGAACACATGAGCAAGCACAAGGCTCTTAAGGGCGCCATCGCGGCGTTCGCCTCCGTCGCCACGCTCGGAGCGCTCGCAGTACCGGCGCTCGCCGACGACGCATCCACCTACAGTCCGAACGGCAAGTCCGTGGCTGAACTCGCCCAGCATGGCGGTGCGCAGCGTATCGCCGCAATCGGTAACAAGTCCGCCAAGAATGTCGTGCTGTTCATCGGCGACGGCATGGGGGATTCCGAAATTACCGTGGCCCGCAATTATCTTAAGGGCGTCAACGGCCACTTTGACGGCCTTGACGCGGTGGGGCAGCCTAGTGCTCTCGACGATGTGGAAGCCGGCACTGGCCAGTACACGACGTTCTCTCTTGGTTCCAATAGCTCCGATAGCGCTGTCGGCAAGGATGGTAAGGGCAATCTGAACGCCAATTCGAATCCCGGCAAGATCACCACCGTCACCGATTCCTCGGCGTCCGGTTCCGCTTGGGCCACGGGTACCAAGACCTACAACAATGCGGTGGATGTCGACGTGTATGGCAATCCGCAGCTCAATCTGGTCGAACTCGCCAAGGCGGCAGGCAAGGCGACCGGTAACGTGACCACCGCGGAAATCCAGGATGCCACTCCGGCCGTGCTGGAATCGCACTCGTCTGAACGCGGCTGCTACGGACCGCAGGGCAAGACCGACGGTTCCTCCAATGATGCCGTGAAGCGTTGCCTCGCAAGCCAGCTCAAGGAGAACGGCGGCATTGGTTCCATCTCCGAACAGCTGCTTGACACTCGTGCCGACGTGACCATCGGTGGCGGCTCCAAGTACTTCCGTCAGACCGTGCAGGGTGGTGAATACGCGGGCAAGACCCTGTGGGAGCAGGCTGAGGAAATGGGCTATCAGACCGTTGAAAACGATCCGGATGCCCTGAACGCACTTGAATACAAGGAAGGCCAGCCGGTGCTTGCGTTGATGAGCGACGGCAATCTGCCGACCAAGTTCAACGCGTCGAAGGCAACCGCCCAAGATTCGTCCAAGGATGCCAATCCGACCGTGTGCACGGTGAACGATCAGTGGCTCGGCAACCAGGGCTCTTCGCTCAAGGACATGTCTAAGAAGGCCCTCGAACTGCTCAACGCCAATCCGGCCAGCCAGTCCAACGGATTCTTCCTGCAGATCGAAGGCGCTTCGATCGACAAGCAGGACCATGCCGGTAATGCCTGCGGACAGATCGGCGAGACCGATGATTTCGATCAGGCCATCTCCTATGTGCTGCAGAACGTCGACCTTTCCGAGACCCTCGTGATCGTTACCGCCGATCACGCCCACACTTCGCAGATTCTCAACTCCCAGCCGGCCTACGCGCTTTCCACCGTGCTCAAGACCGCCGACGGCAGCAACATGGTCGTTTCCTACGGCACCGCCGAGGCGGATTCGCGTGATGAGGACGGCGGCTACAACGGTGGTGATATGGCGCACACCGGCACGCAGCTGCGCATCGCAGCATCTGGCCCGGGTGCACAGCGTGTGGTTGGTCTGACCGATCAAACCGACAACTTCTACACCATCGCAGGAGCGCTTGGCTTGGCTACCACCACCGATCAGCAGAACGCGCTGTCCGATAACGCCGAAGTCAATGTCTCTTCCGAGAACGGCTCGTATGCCGCCAACGCTAGCGGGTTCAACGGCGACGCCGTGCTCAGCTACGAGCTGAAGGATAAGTCGGGCAACGTGATCGCGGCTTCCGATTCCTCCACCCCGCTTTCCGGCGTACGAGTCAAAACCGCCCAGACCACTTCGATTGCGCTTGACAAAGTGACGGAAGGCAGCGAATACACGCTTACCGTCACCGGACGTCAGTCCGGCAAGATCGTGACCGTCGACTTTCAGGCTCCGGCCTCCGGTTCCGTCGATAAGAACGACGGCAAGAACGACGGCAAAGACGGTGTGATCGCATCCGGTAAGGTCAACAACAATCCGAAGGCTGATGGCTTGCCGCTTGGCAAGACCGGCACCGCGGTGGTTGCCATCGCGATTGCCGCGGCCATGCTGGCTGCGGCTGCCATGCTGGTCAAGACCATGAAGCACATTCGCTGATCCGGTACGCCATCCAATCCCTGACATAAATCGTCGGTGCTTAGATTCGTCTAAGTGCCGGCGATTTTTGCTTTGCCGGTATATTGCCGGATCGGTAGTCGCATTTCGCCGGTCCGGGTATATGCAGAAAAGTTGAGTGAAAAAGACTCAACTTTTTTGTAGATTTGGGAATAAAAAGTTGCGATTCAAAGTTGAGTGGTGTAGGCTCAAGTTTTGGAAGCGTGAGAAACGGCAATCCGAAACTCGCGCGAAGAACGAAAGAACGTATAGCGAACCTGATTTACAAAGGAGATACATTATGGGACGCGCAGTTGGCATCGATCTGGGTACCACCAATTCCTGCATCGCAACTCTTGAAGGTGGCCAGCCCACCGTTATCGTGAACGCTGAAGGCGCTCGAACCACGCCGTCCGTCGTGGCATTCAGCAAGTCCGGCGAGATTCTGGTTGGCGAAGTGGCCAAGCGTCAGGCCGTCACCAACGTTGACCGCACCATCAGCTCCGTCAAGCGCCACATGGGCACCGACTGGACCGTTGAGATCGACGGCAAGAAGTGGACTCCGCAGGAGATTTCCGCCCAGGTGCTGATGAAGCTCAAGCGCGACGCCGAAGCATACCTCGGCGAGCCGGTCACCGACGCCGTGATCACCTGCCCGGCATACTTCAACGACGCCCAGCGTCAGGCCACCAAGGACGCCGGCACCATCGCAGGCCTCAACGTGCTGCGAATCATCAACGAGCCGACCGCCGCCGCACTGGCCTACGGCCTCGAAAAGGGCAAGGAAGACGAAACCATTCTGGTCTTCGACCTCGGTGGCGGCACCTTCGATGTGTCCCTGCTGGAAATCGGCAAGGATGACGACGGCTTCTCCACCATTCAGGTGCAGGCCACCAACGGCGACAACCACCTCGGTGGTGACGACTGGGATCAGAAGATCATCGACTGGCTCGTCGGCGAAGTCAGGAACAAGTACGGCGTTGACCTGAGCAAGGACAAGATCGCCCTGCAGCGCCTGAAGGAAGCCGCCGAGCAGGCAAAGAAGGAGCTGAGCTCCTCCTCCAGCACCTCCATCTCCATGCAGTACCTGGCCATGACCCCTGACGGCACCCCGGTGCACCTGGACGAGACGCTGACCCGCGCCCACTTCGAAGACATGACCTCCGACCTGCTGGGCCGCTGCCGCACCCCGTTCAACAACGTGCTGGCCGATGCCGGCATCGGCGTGAGCGGCATCGATCACGTGGTCCTCGTTGGTGGTTCCACCCGTATGCCGGCCGTCAAGGAACTGGTCAAGGAACTCACCGGCGGTAAGGAAGCCAACCAGTCCGTGAACCCGGATGAGGTTGTGGCAGTCGGTGCGGCCGTGCAGTCCGGCGTCATCAAGGGCGACCGCAAGGACGTTCTGCTGATTGACGTGACCCCGCTTTCCCTCGGTATCGAAACCAAGGGCGGCATCATGACCAAGCTCATCGACCGCAACACCGCCATCCCGACCAAGCGCTCCGAAGTCTTCTCCACTGCGGAAGACAACCAGCCGTCCGTGCTCATCCAGGTCTATCAGGGCGAACGTGAGTTCGCTCGCGACAACAAGCCGCTGGGCACCTTCGAGCTGACCGGCATCGCTCCGGCTCCGCGTGGCGTCCCGCAGATTGAAGTCACCTTCGACATCGACGCCAACGGCATCGTGCACGTTTCCGCCAAGGACAAGGGCACCGGCAAGGAACAGTCCATGACCATCACCGGCGGCTCCGGTCTGGGCAAGGATGAAATCGATCGCATGGTCAAGGAAGCCGAAGCCCATGAAGCCGAAGACAAGAAGCGTAAGGAAGAGGCCGAGACCCGTAACCAGGCCGAAGCCTTCGCCTACCAGACCGAAAAGCTCGTCAATGACAACAAGGACAAGCTCTCCGACGATGTGGCCAAGGAAGTCACCGACAAGGTCAACGAGCTCAAAGAAGCTCTCAAGGGCGACGACATCGAGAAGATCAAGACCGTCCAGGCCGAGCTGATGACCTCCGCCCAGAAGATCGGCCAAGCCCTCTACGCCCAGCAGGGTGCGGACGCCGCTGGTGCCGCCGGTGCCGCAGGCACTGCGAATGCCGGCGCCTCCGAAGATGACGTGGTCGATGCCGAAGTCGTGGACGAAGACGACAAGGACAATAAGTGATCATGTCCGACTTCAACAAGGACGAATATCTGAACGACCTGCCCGACATCGACGATCTGTCCGGGCAGGCCGCCCCCTCCGACGCCGCTGACGCTGCTGAAAATTCCGCAGCGGCCGGCGTCCCCGCCGCGGAAGAGACCACGGCGGCCGAAAGCGCGCAAAGCGAGTCCACCGATTCCACGGAAGGTGCCGAAGAAACGCTTACCCCGCTTGGCCAGGCCAAGAAGGAAGCCGCGGAATATCTGGAGGCCCTGCAGCGTGAGCGCGCGGAATTCATCAACTTCCGCAATCGCGCACAGAAGGAACAGGACCGCTTCCGCCAGCACGGCATCATCGACGTACTGACCGCGCTTCTGCCGGCTCTCGACGACATCGACCGTATTCGCGAACACAGCGAGATGGACGACTCCTTCAAGGCCGTCTCCAACAAGATCGACAAGGCGTTCGAGAAGTTCGGTGTCGAAAAGTTCGGCGAAAAAGGCGAGGACTTCGACCCGACCAAGCACGATGCGATTCTGCGCAAGCCGGATCCGCAGGCCGAAAAGGAAACCGTCGACACTGTTGTGGAAGCCGGTTACCGCATCGGTGATCGTGTGATTCGTGCCGCCCGCGTGGTCGTCGCGTCTCCGCAGGACTAACCACCAATCGGACCAGAGCGAGACGATACGAGCACATACGAAAACTCATATACGCAAATCAATCAGCATGACCTCGTGAAAGGAGGCACAACATGGCTGAGAATGAATGGCTGAGCAAGGATTTCTACAAGGTCCTCGGTGTCTCCAAAGAGGCCACCGAAGATGAGATCACCAAAGCCTACCGCAAGCTGGCGCGCAAATACCATCCTGATCTGAACAAGACCAAGGAAGCCGAAGAGAAGTTCAAGGACATCTCGGAAGCCTATGACGTGCTCAGCAACAAGGACAGCCGCCAGAGGTATGACGCCATCCGACAATTCGGCATGGGCGGCGCACGTTTCGCCGGTGGTTCCGGTGCGGGCGGCTTTGATGCGGGTGCGTTCTCCGACATCTTCGGTTCCATGTTCGGCGGTGGGGACGGATCTCATATCCGCTTCCAGACCAACGGCGGTGGCAATCCCAATATCTCCGACATCTTCTCGATGTTCGGAGGTATGGGAGGCCCCGGCGCAGCGGGAGCCGGAAACCAGTACGGGGCATACGGTTCCGCGCACAGCCAGGCTCCGCAGCCGGAAGATGGTGAGGACCGTAATTCCAAAATCAGCCTGACCTTCCGTCAAGCGGTCAAGGGAGCTACGGTTTCGCTGTCTGCCGACGGCAAGAAATTCAAGACGCACGTTCCTGCCGGCGTGAAAGACGGGCAGAAGATCCGCATCGCCGGCAAGGGCAAACCCGGCCGCAACGGTGGCCGCAACGGAGACCTGTATCTGCAGATCAACGTTCCGGAAGATCCGAAATTCACGTTGCGTGGACGTGACATCATCATGAAGCTGCCGATCACCGTCGGCCAGGCCGTTGAAGGTGCGAAGGTACGCGCAACGGACATTGACGGCAATGAAGTCACCTTCAAGGTGCCGGCAGGCTCATCCAGCGGCACGGAAGTGCGCATTTCGGGCAGGGGAGTGGCGAATCCACGCGGTGACGGCGACCTGATTGGTCGTGTGGAGATTCGCGTTCCCGACAAGCCGGGACTAGGCGTCAAGCATGCGGCGAAGAAATTCGACGATGCGTGCGGTGATTTCGCCGACGAGCTTGCCAAGGAGCGCTGAGACCCATGGCACGTGCGCGCGTGGCGCAGCAGATCAAGCAGCTCTACGAAATGTGCGCGATGGCGATTGTTGCCGGCAGGGCTGATTTGGACGGGGCCGACGAAGTCGGTTTCGACATCGAACTGCCGGTATTCACCGTCGGCCGCGTCGGCGAACTGACCAACGTGCATCCGCAGACGCTTCGTCAATACGATCGTGTGGGACTCGTGGTGCCGCAGCGTACGGAAGGCGGAGCGCGCCGATACTCGTTGCGGGACATCTTCCGCCTTTCGCAGGCGCAGCATCTCAGCCAGGAGGAAGGCATCAACCTGGCCGGAATCACACGAATCCTGGAACTCGAAGAGGAGAATCGCGAGCTGCGCAGGCAGGTCGATCGACTGCAGAAGCCGGAGGGCAGCAGTGTGTTCGCGGCGGATGCGGACGGCGGAATCGTGGAAATCGAACGTTCCCGTCGTGCGCGCATGTGGCGGCATCAGATTCAGGTTGATGCCAGACAGCTTCCGTCAAGGCGGTCCGCGGAATCCGAACGTTCCGAAAGAGGGGATGATAAATGGTCAAACTCCATGGTGGTATGGGGGCTTGACTGATTTCCGGAAAAACCACTGAAAAACGCTAAAAAATCGGTTTTTCTTCCGAGGAAAGTGCGTACACTTGTCTACAGGGAAAGTGGGTTCGGCTTCTTTTCGCAACTGATGTCTCAGATGTAGGAAATAATGTCGAATATCCGCGTTCTGGCTGTTTTTCTTCTGATCTTTTCAATGATTGGTCGTAAGATAGCCTACCCCTTCACAGCTATCGGGGGGGGGTGTCCATGCGGTGGAAAAAAGAAAGGTTAGGAGCGTACAGTGCCAAGAGTTGCGTTCACTGCTAAGACCCGAAAGTATCTCGGGTCGCTGGAGGCCGTTGAATCGGTTACCCAGTATCGAATCTGCTACTCCAAGGAATTCAGGGATGATTGCATGCGCAGGTATGCCAAAGGTGGTTCACCAGCCGCGATCTTCCGTGAGGCCGGTCTTGATCCGAAAATCATCGGATATAAGCGTGTGGAACGTTGCATCGCCCGCTGGAAGGCGGAGGATGCGAAGAAGGCCGCTGAAGCCGAAGAATAAGCATTGGTAAAGACGTCGACGGATGGCGAATCGGAGAAGAATGGGGCTTCGCGGGTTCGTGACAAGACGACGATGAAAAGCTTGAAAGCGCTCGGGTGGAGTTGACTCCGGTCGAGCGCTTTCTGTTTGGTGCGCTGTTCGATGTGCGTTCCTGGCGTTGATTGGTCATGACGCCCTGATGAAATGGCGGTAGCAGCACAGTGAGGGGAGTTCCGAATGACCGATTCGAGTTTGATGATCAAAGCCGTGTTTTGGGATATGGACGGCACACTGATCGATTCCGAGCCGTATTGGCATGAAGGCGAGATGAAGATCGCCGCGGAGCATGGCGGATATTGGGACGAGGAATTGGCATGGCAGGGTTCCGGTACGCCGGTTCCGGACGTTGCCCGTCGTATGGTGGAGCATGGATGCCAGCTGTCGGTTGAGGAAATCGGCAAAGGCATGATCGATTACGTTGCGCAGAAGGAATTCGAGCGCATTCCGTGGATCGACGGTGTGGAGGATGTGCTGCGTTCGTTGGCCGAGGCGGGTGTGCCGTCGATGCTGGTTACGACTTCGCCGCGTCACCTTGCGCGAAATCTGGTTGATCAGGCTCCTGCCGGGGTGTTTGCCGGTTATGTGTGCGGCGATGACGACGTTGAGAAGAAGCCGTCGCCGGAACCGTATTTGGAGGCCGCCCGTCGCCTTGGCATAGCGCCTGAAGACATGAAGTACTGCATTGCGATTGAGGACTCCATGTCCGGTCTGCGTTCCGCAGTGGCTTCCGGCGCCACCACGTTGGGGCAGACTGGTTTCATGCAGATCGACAATTCCGACGGACCGCAGTTCGCGTCGATCAAGGGCTACGACGGCATCACCGCCGCTGTGCTCGACGCGTATGTGCGTCAGCGTGTCGGTGCGTGATTCGGCTGCGGTTTGAATATGACTTGGGTTCGGAATCGGGCGTGTAATCGGTTGTAGGCCCGGATATGGCTTGACCAGCGTTCGGACGTGATTTGGCGAGTCCGGGTGCGATTTGTCGGAACCTGTGTGGCTTGGCATATCGAATATTGCGTTTAACGGGGTCAAAGTTGAGTATTTTTCAAAAATGACCCCGTTGAAATCATGGGGGCGGAAGTGAGGAAATCGTGTGCCCCAACTAGCAAGAAACAGGCGTATCTCCCAATTGGGGCTAGACGCGCGCGCAGTCCGTACTGATACTCAAATCCAAATCGTTGGAATTCCGCCATTCCCGTATTGAGTGAAGAATTTGACTCACTGCGACACATGCCCCCTTTCAGCCACAACCGGCAAGATACGGCCGTATCTCCCAGTTGGGGCTGGCCTCGGACAATGACCTTTCCGACTCCGGAATCACGAATCGTTGGAAAATGGCCGTTTCTGAATCACGTGAGAGAAGCAAGCCATAATGAAGTGCGCTCCTTTTCAAACCACAACCGGCAAGATACAGGCGTATCTTCCAGTTGGGGCCAAGATGGATGGTGCGCACGTTTGGAGATGCCGCCATGACCCGACTGACGGGCACGGCATACGATGTCATGCCCGGACGCGTTTTGGCTACTGGCCTAAGAAGAGGATGGAAGGTATGAAATAAAAAAAGCCCGCTGCGGTGGAATGAATGCAGCGGGCTTCGTGGAGCTGACGGTAGTCGAAACCGCGACCTCTTCGATGCGAACGAAGCGCTCTACCAACTGAGCTACAGCCCCGAAACATTACCTAGCAAAGTTAGGCAACTCTCAATACTTTAGTACGAAGTGCGTACGAACGCAATTCAACGCATGCGCGTGTTGCGATCGTACGCACTTCATATGCCTAACGATTCATCTCGATTTATTACGATTTATCTTGATTTACGCATGAGTTATGCGTGATTTATGCTGACCTACGCCTCGGCCGGCGTCTTCTTGCCGAACTTGGCCTTGAGCAATCCCACAATCGTCGGAATCAGCGAGAGTACGAGAATCGCCACGATTACCAGCTCGAAATGCTTCTGCACGGCCGGAATGCCGCCGAAGAAGTAGCCGAGCAGCGTGAACAACGTGGACCAGCACAGGCCGCCGAGCACGGAGAACGGCGTGAAGCGGCTCCAGCGCATGCCGGAAATGCCGGAAATGAACGGCATGAACGTACGGATGAACGGGAAGAAACGGCCAAGGAACACGGCCAGCGGGCCCCATTTCTCAATCATCGCTTCGGTTTTGGCGATGCGTTCCGGGGTCATGGCCTTGACCTTGCCGGATTCGATGATGCGGCGTCCGAAGAAATGGCCGATCCAATAGTTGCACTGGTCGCCGATGATCGGAGCGCACCAGACCACCGGCAGCAGTGCGAACAGTGGCAACGCGGAGACGCCGGTCGCGGCGTCGGGAGCGGCGAAGAATCCTGCCGCGAACAGCAGCGAATCGCCGGGAAGGAAGGGGAAGAACACCACGCCGGTCTCAATGAAAATGATGAGGAAGATAAATCCAAGCGTCGGGGCGACGCCCATGGCAATCCATCCGGCAATCGCGGTGCGGGGGTCCTTGAGCAGGTTGATGAAGAAATTAATGATTTCCATGAGTTCTCTCTACGAAAGCATCGGTAATGCAAGGTATGCGCCATAAAGCGCCATACGTGAGCCAAGGAACAGACTACCAGTGGTGTTTAACATCGAAGCGGGGTAAGAGGGGTGGTGTGACAAATCTGCACAAAACGTTAAAACGGATGGTGATCGGGTGGCGATCAGTTGATGGCCAGATGGAGGTCGGATGGATGCTGGTTGGTGATCGGTTGGTGGATGGGTGATGGTCGGACGGCGATCGGTTGGTGGAGGCTGGATGGTGGATGCGCTGTCTGCCAGTTGATTTCGTATTCCAATCGCTGCGTTTGCTTCCGTCATTTGTTTTCATCATTACGCTCAATGGCTATGCTGAATCAGCTTTGTGATTAGTGTCGAATCCTCGGCATGGCTTGACGTCAAACGATTGATAATGGCATATGATGCGCCGACTCTTTCAAAGGAGAAAAATATGACAGATCCGACCACCATCGGCCTCGGTTCCGCAGACTTCAACCCTGCCGGCTTCAACCCCGCAGAGTCCAATTCCGCCGGCTTCGGACATAATGCGCTGGATTCGTTGGCGCTCGCATCGAACCATGGTCGCACGCGTTGCGTGAACGCGGAGAATCCGACCGGCGGCAAGGGCGTGGCTGCGATGGCCGCCAGTAAGCTGGGTCCGTCGCGCAAGGGCAGCCCGTGCATCCAGACCGTCCATGCCGGCGAATCCGTGACGTTGATGGATGTCGATGGTCCTGGCGTGATCCGTCATATCTGGATGACGGTCACCGACCGCACGTCGCCGACCGGTCCGAACGTGCTGCGCAATCTCATCCTCGAATTCTATTGGGATGGTGAGGAGACGCCGTCCGTGCAGTGCCCGATCGGTGACTTTTTCTGTTGCGGCCACGCGCAGGCCTGCCGAATCAATTCCATCCCGATCATGGTGGTGCCCAATCGTGGTTTCAACTGCTATTTCGCCATGCCGTTCGAACATGCGCGCATCGTGCTGCGCAATGATCACAATGAAGACGTTCCCGCGTTCTTCTACCAGATTGATTACACGGAATATGACGCGTTGCCGGCCGATGCCATGCGTTTCCATGCGCAGTGGCGGCGCGAGCGGGTCACAGAGCTTGCGCGCGATTATGTGGTGCTTGACGGCGTGCGTGGCCGCGGCGCCTATATCGGCACGTACCTGGCGCTTACCGCGTTGGAAAGCCGTTGGTGGGGCGAGGGTGAGTTCAAGATGTACATCGATGGCGATTCCCAGTATCCGACTTGGTGCAGCACCGGCGCGGAGGATTATTTCGGCGGCGCGTGGAGTTTCGCCGATTTCGATGAGAACGGTCATATGAGTGAGCAGACGTTCACCGGCCCGTATCTGGGATTCCCGTTCTATTCGCAGAAACTTGCCGCGAATCGGGAAAGCGCCTACTGGGATATCAATACGCCGGTGACGCGCGGCCTGTACCGTTGGCATATTCCCGATCCGATCTATTTCGATTCCGATCTGCGCGTCGAATGGCAGCAGATCGGCACCGAGGAGGCCGGCAACTTCGAACGTCAGGACGATGTCGCATCTGTCGCTTATTGGTATCAACTTGAGCCGCATACGCCGTTCGATTCGGTTGGCGATAGGCATTTCCGTCAGCCAAGGTGATTGCCGACGAAGTAATTTCGACAGTGTGACGGGGCATATTTGCATACGGATATGCCCCATTGTCGAAAAAATGTCGAAATCATCGAAATCATGGGAGAAAAATAGGCGTAATCTAGGCAGTATCGTCAAACGATGGATCTGTTGTGCTGAGAGGAGCATCCGCCTATGGCTGGTATTAAAGACGTGGCGGCAAGGGCCGGGGTGTCGATCAGTACGGTCTCGTATGTGATGAGCGGCAAGCGTTCCATCAAGGAGGAGACCCGGCGCAAGGTCATGCAGGCCGCGCAGGAACTGGGATACCGACCTAAAAATCAGGCGGATCTGCCTCAGCCGGTCCGTAAGAAGGTTCTTGCGTTGAGCTCGCCGGTGCATGAGTATACGGATTATTCGAATTACGCATCGTTCTTTTTTGCCGTGGCCACCAGGGCCAAGCGATATAACTACGATATTCTGCTGCTGATGCACGAGTATGGCGATCGGGAACTGATTCGTGTTGCCCGGGGCGGCATGGTCGACGGGATTCTGCTGTTGGATGTGCTGATGAACGATTCCCGCGCCGAAGTGGCATCCATGCTGAACGTTCCGGTGGTGGCCATCGGTTATCCGTCGAACACCGAGGCCGTGTATTCCGTGGATCTCGATTTCGAGCGCATGGGGCGAGAGGCGGTGGAGAAGACCGCGGCATTGGGCCATCGCCATGTGCTGATCATTGGCAGCAATGAATTTGCCTACGATGATGGTTCGAATTATTTGATTCGCTTTCGTGACGCCGCCATCAAGCATGGTTCCGATCTGAACATGAAGGTGACGTTCATGCCTTCCACCGGATATGGTTTGGCGGATGTGAAGCTGCTGCTCGCATCGGCATTCGCTCGTGACCCGCTGATTACGGCGATTATGGGCCAGACCAATGCCACGCATGTGAACAATTTGCTTGTTGCTTTGAATGAGCGTGGATTGGTCGTACCGCGCGATATTTCGGTTATGGCCGCCTGTACGCAGGGGATGCAGCAGCTTCCGCAGGCCGTTGACGAGATGCCGATGGATCCCAATGCCGTGTGTTCGCATGCGGTTGACATGATGATAGATATCCTTGAAGGCCGTAGATATGACGTTGGTGCCGTCGAACTGCTGCCGTCCCGGTATGTGGCCCGCGGCACGATGGGCGAGTGTCGGCTGCCGTGATGTTATGTGACGTTGTGTGACGATTTTTGGGTGCCGAACGACCGTGAATCACGGCTTGGATTATGTGAGCCCTAACATAGTTAAATCGTCGAAGTAATTTATCGAAATTCGTCGAAATAAATTGAAATAGAGGTCGAAAATATTTAACTTATGGGTATGAGCTTCGATGACTCGAAACTCATTTCAGTAAAGGTGCTGAAAAGGAGAAACAATGAAGTCTACCCGTAAATTTGTTGCCGCCGGACTGGCTGCGGCGACCATGCTCGGAACGATCGGTCTGGCGGGCTGCGGCAGCAGCGACACCGCTCAGGAGGAGAACCCGAGCTCCATCAAGATCTGGTACTACGAGGAAGATAACACCGCGCAGGGCATCGCATGGCAGAAGGCCATTGACCTGTTCGAGGAGAAGACCGGCGTTACGGTCGAATTCGAAAAGAAGTCCTTCGAGCAGATTCGCCAGAATGCGGCTCAGATCCTCAACTCCGACGAAGCCCCCGACGTCATGGAATACAACAAGGGCAACGCGACCGCCGGCCTGCTGGCAAGCCAGGGCCTGCTCACCAACCTGAACGACTACGTCAGCAAGTACAGCTGGGACGAGAAGGTCAGCGGCACTTTGGCCGACACTGGCAAGTACAACGAAAAGGGCATCATGGGCTCCGGTGACTGGTACGGCATCACGAACTACGGCGAAGACATCGTGATGTACTACAACCAGGATATGTTCGACAAGTACGGCATCGAAATCCCGACCACACTGGATGAGCTCGAAGCCGCCATGCAGAAGTTCGTCGACAACGGTGTGACCCCGCTGTCCGAAGGCGTTGCCGAATACCCGCTGCAGCACCTGTGGTGGCAGCTGGTCCTTTCCAAGGCATCGGACGATTTCGTCCAGGCATACGAGATGTATGACGGCGATGTTGATTGGCAGGGCGAGGAGACCACCTACGCAACCCAGACCATCAAGGATTGGGTCGACAAGGGCTACATCTCCAAGGACTGCACCGGCACCAAGGCCGAGGATGCGGGCCAGGCCTTCATCAACGGCACCTACCCGATGTTCTTCTCCGGCACCTGGTGGTTCGGCCGCTTCCAGAGCGACATGACGGACGCCAACTGGACCTTCTCCACCTTCCCGGACACCGACAAGGTCGTAGGCTCCTCCGGCAACATCTGGGTCATCCCTGAGAACTCCAAGAAGAAGGATCTCGCCGCACAGTTCATCGACATCACCCTGAGCGACGAAGTGCAGACGCTGATGGGCAACTCCGGTGGCCTGCCGATCGCAGCCGACCCGGACACCATCACCGACGAGAAGACCAAGGAACTCATCACCTCCTTCAACGGCGTGCTCGAGAAGAACGCACTTGGCTTCTACCCGGATTGGCCGACCTCCACCTTCTACGACGAGCTGAACGCATCGCTGCAGGAACTCGTCAACGGCACCACCGATGTCAAGGGCGTGCTCAGCCAGATGGAAGACAACTACAACAAGGGCGTGGAGAGCGCCGGCGTCAAGTAGTCCTGACTTCCGAACAACGGTAAAACCCTAAACAATCAATGCGCCGCTTGCGATTCGCGGCGGCGCATTGGCTTTCTGCGCCCTTTTTGCCGTATCAATTTCAGGCGACGCTGCCTGACGGCGATCCTCTAGTTCAACCGTCCCGCATTCCGTTTGCGGTGAGAATCATGGGAAGTGATTTACGTTATGAACGCTCACAAGAACGATAAGAGTCGCGGTCAGATGCCGACCGCGCGAGAGAAGGGAATGTCCCGCATTCCGGGCAATCCGTCAAGCCGATTCTGGCTGTACCTGCTTCCTGGCTTCCTGATGCTGCTGTGGATCATCATCGTGCCGGCCATCTGGAACATCTATCTCAGCTTCACCAACTATCGCGGCATCAAGCCTCCGGAGTTCGCCGGCCTGACCAATTGGGCCCGACTCATGAAGGATGCCACGTTCTGGGTGTCCTTCCGCAACTCGATTTGGATGATCATCGCCATGGTGGTGATCCCGATCCTCCTCGGCCTGATCCTTTCCTCTCTTGTCTTCGACGTGGTGCAGAAGAAGTTCGGCCCCAAGGTGGCCTCCACCATGCGAGCCATCTACTACTTCCCGCAGCTGCTGCCGATCGCGGTTGCATCCCTCGTCATGGGCTGGATCTTCCGCCCGGAGAACGGCGCTCTGAACGCATTGCTGGAAGCGATCGGATTGGGCCAGCTGCAGCACGATTGGCTTGGCAAGCCCGACACGGCGCTCATCTTCCTGATGCTCATCATGATTTGGATTCAGGTCGGCTACCCGCTGGTCATCTTCATGTCCGGCCTGCAACGCGTCGATCCCGAACTGTATGAGGCGGCAAGCCTCGACGGCGCCAACTGGTGGCAGCGCTTCCTGGCCATCACCCTGCCGGCCATCAAGCCGGAGATCTTCGTGGTGGCGTTGACCTGCACCATCGCGGCCCTGAAGGTGTTCGGTCCCGTCTACATGCTGACCAAGGGCGGACCGGGAACCAGCACCATCGTGCCGTCGTATTACTCCTACGTGCAGTTCTTCCAGTCCCAGCAGGTTGGCTACGGTGCCGCGATCGCAACCGCGCTGACCATCGTCATCATCATTGTGTCCGTTGTTTTCACGAACCTTCAGGAGAAGGTCGCGAAGGAAGACGAGGAGTGAGCCATGACTTCCGCAGCCAAAATTCCCGTGCATGTAAAGAAGAACCGCACCGCCGGTGATTGGACGATCCTCGCGCTGCTCATCGTGGGCGGCCTGGTGATGCTCTTCCCGTTCATCGTGCTACTGCTCAACGCATTCAAGACCACCGCGGAATACAACTCCTCCGGCCCGCTGTCTTTGCCGCATGAACTCAGCTTCGATGGTCTGATGAAGTTCTGGGACCGCGTCAACTATCCGGAAAAGCTGTGGAACAGCGTCTGGACTTCCGGTCTGGTGGCGGTGCTCGCGGTAGTGCTTTCCATGTTCAACGCCTTCGCCCTCGGCATCGGCCGCGTGAAGGGCCGCCGCTGGATCGTGCTGCTCATCATGCTCGCCAACATGCTGCCGCAGGAAGCCATGCTGTACCCGCTGTACATCATGTTCAAAAACCTCGGCCTGTATAACTCCCCGTGGGCGATCGTGATCATCTTCACCGTCATCCAGAGCGCATTCGGCACCTACCTGCTGTCGTCGGTTTACGGAACGTTCCCGAAGTCGATTCTTGAGGCCGCGACCATCGACGGCGCGACTCGCTGGACCATCTTCACCAAGATCGTGTTCCCGATTTCCCGACCCACGCTCAGCGTCATGCTCGTCTTCTTCTTCATCTGGACGTGGAACGAGTACATGATCCCGATGGCGTTCCTGATCGACAACTCGACGCAGACCATCCCGATCGCGGTCAGCTCGCTGACCGGCGACCGCCTGATGGACGTGACCACCACCGCCGCCGCGTCGCTGATCAGCATCGTCCCGACTCTCATCTTCTACTTGATCTTCCAGCGCACGCTCTCCCGCGGCATCACCGCCGGAGCGGTCAAGTAGCGGAAACGCAACCCCGAAAAACAAATCAATCCCGGCTTCGGAATCCTTCCTTCCTTGTTCGAAGCCGGGAATCTACATCAGGAGTAGCAACAATGAAGTTCACCAATGGATACTGGATGATTCGAGACGGTGTCGATGCGCTGTATGCGCGTGAGGCGTATGAGCTGAATATCGGTGAAGACAAGGAAAGCCTGAACGTGCTTGCCCCCGTCTCCGTTGTGCGTGGCCGCTACGACACTTTGAACCTTCCCACATTCAACATTGACGTGACCTCTCCGGCTGAAGGCGTGATCCGCGTTGTTGCGGGCCATTGGCAGGGCGCGACCGAATATCCGGGATTCCCGCTGAACGCTGACGAGCCCGGTGATCGAGACTATGTGAGCGTCGAAGCCGACGGCAATGGAGACGGCGAAGTCGGCCAGAACGGCGCAAGCATCTCGCTTACCACCGGAGGCCTGACCGCGAAGGTGGTCAAGGGCTCTCCGTGGAACCTGACTTTCCTTGGCGAGGACGGCAAGGAGCTCACGCAGTCGTTCGGCAAGTCCCTCGGACGTTTCGCACTGAACAAACTGTCCAACGTGACGGCCCAGCCGGTCGGCGAATTCGGCGTGACCATGGACGGCTCCGCCTATGACGAATCCGACGTGTTCACGGCCATCCAGCTCCACCTAGGAGTCGGCGAGAGCGTTTACGGCTTCGGCGAGCGCTTCGGCGCGTACGTGAAGAACGGCCAGACCATCGACATCTGGAACGAGGACGGTGGCACGGCCTCCGAGCAGGGTTACAAGGATATTCCGTTCTACATGACCTCCAACGGATACGGCGTGCTGGTGAACAATCGTGGACACGTGTCGTTCGAGGTCGGTTCCGAGAACACCGAGGCCGTGCAGTTCTCGGTGCCGGGGGAGACCATCGACTTCTGCGTGATCTACGGTCCGACGCCGAAGCAGATCCTTGACCGCTACACCGCGCTGGTTGGACGGCCGGCCAACGTTCCGGCATGGAGCTACGGCTTGTGGCTCACCACCTCGTTCACCACCAAGTACGACGAGCAGACCATCAACTCCTTCATCGACGGTATGGCCGAGCGAGACATTCCGCTGAGCGCCTTCCACTACGACTGCTATTGGATGCGTGAATTCCACTGGACCGACTTCGAGTGGGACAAGCGTTTCTTCGGAGACATCGAATCCACGCTCAAGCGTCTGCACGAAGACAAGGGGCTGCATATCTGCGCTTGGATCAATTCGTACATTGGACAGCGTGGCTCCATGTTCAAGGAAGGCAAGGAGAAGGGCTATCTGGTCAAGAAGGCCAACGGCGAAGTGTGGCAGACCGACTTCTGGCAGGCCGGCATGGGACTGGTGGATTTCACCAATCCGGAGGCCCGTGAGTGGTTCAAGGACAAGGTCAAGGTGCTGCTGAACCAGGGTGTGGATGCCATCAAGACCGATTTCGGCGAGCGAATCCCGCGTGATGTGGTCTGGTATGACGGTTCCCCGAAGCTCTCCATGCACAACTGGTACACCCAGCTGTACAACCAGGCGGTGTTCGAGGCCATCGAGGAGACTTACGGCAAGGGCAACGCCTGCCTGTATGCGCGTTCCGCGACCGTCGGCGGCCAGCAGCAGCCGGTGCATTGGGGCGGTGACTGCGAATCGACGTTCAACGGCATGGCGCAGACCCTGCGCGCGGGCCTGTCGATCACCAGCTCTGGCTTCGGATTCTGGAGCCATGACATCGGAGGCTTCGAGGGCGCATATCCGGATCCGGCCGTGTACAAGCGTTGGGTGGCGTTCGGTCTGCTTGGATCACACTCGCGTATGCATGGTTCGACCGTGTACCGCGTGCCGTGGCTGTTCGACGAGGAGGACGAGAAGAACGGCGTGGTGAACGAGCCCGGCCAGACCGCGGTCGATGTGGCGCGTACTTTCACCAAGCTCAAGCTTTCGCTCATGCCGTACCTGTTCCAGACCGGTCTGCAGCCGCATCTGACCGGTACTCCGGTCATGCGCTCGATGTTCGTGGAATTCCCGAACGATCCGGCCTGCCGTCCGCTCGACCGCCAGTACATGTTCGGCCCGAACCTGCTGGTCGCTCCGGTGTTCACCTACTCCGGTGATGTCGAGTACTATCTGCCGGCCGGCACCTGGACCAACTGGTTCACCGGCGAGAAGGTCACTTCCGAGCACGGCTTGTGGCGTAACGAACGCCACGGATTCGACACCATTCCGCTGTGGGTGCGTGACGGCAGTGTGATGGTGACCAAGCCCGGTGCCGAGACCCCGGATTACGAGTACGGCAAGGATGCGCTGGTCTCCGTGTTCCTTGACGGGGTGGATTCCTCCGAAGCCGTTGTCAGCGAGACGGACGGTTCCTCCGTGGTCTTCTCCGCCCGCAAGACGGATGCCGGTGTGGAAGTCGCCAGCTCCGACGGTCGTGCGTTCACCGCACGTCTCGGATTCGGCGAGACCGTCGAAGCGCCGGAAGGCAAGGTTGTGCTGTAAGGTCTCTTTGCCGTTCATCCTCGATTTGAATAGCATTTGATCGAAGACGAACGGCTATGTGAATAAAAATGCCACTGGGTTCTGCCCAGTGGCATTTTTGTTGTTGGAATGTCGTTTCGGCTACTGGATGGATGCGCTAGGCATTGAATAATCGGGCTTTTCCCGAGACGTGCTCGGATCTCCGCTGGCGCGTTGGAACGCACGCAGGTAGATCAGCGATTTGGCATAGGCGAGCCATGCGAAGCCGAGCAGGATGAATAGGAATCGCAGATATGGCGTGAATGCGAAGATCGCGCCAGCGGCCACGTCGATGGCGAGGATGCCGAGCGTGTATCCGAAACAGGCCCACGGCATCATGAAGGAGTTGCGCAGCGTCTGCCGGAAGGTGTTCTCATAGCGGGCCTGAAGCGGATAGTAGTATTCGAAGGTCAAAAACGTGATCACGCCGAAGATGATGAGAATCGGGAGCGTTATGTAGGCGGCATTGGTATCAAGGGCGTTCCAGAACACGATGGCGAATGTGATCACGGCGATCAACGCCACGAAAATGATGGATGAGCCGATGCCGCGTTTGAACTCACGCTTGAAGCGTTTGATGTATTCACGGCCGAGGTTGATGTCGTCGTTGTCGTTGAAGGCGAACACCGTGCTGTATAGTGCGGCCCGCGCCGGTCCGATGGTGACGATGGGGATTATGGAGATCAGAAAAAACAGATTCAGGATGAAATACCTTAGACAGAGCGAAACGAACTGCCATATGGGGCTGTTGGGATTGTAGTGCATTAGGCCTCCATTTTCGTTGACATTCCAAGCATACTCGCCGTCGAATGTGCTGAATTGACAAGTTAGTTGAACGAATATATTATGTCCTCTAACAGCTTATTTATTAACTAATAAATAAGAAGATTACCAGATGGAGCGGCATCAAGGAAGTGTTGCGTTCCTGAAGGGGCATCAGATGCATCGCCTAACCGAAGGAGGAGGAATGGTGCAGTCGAAAGAGGGAATGGAGAGTGTGGTGACATCTGTCGACAACGGTAGTTCAGACGCTGCGGCGCTTTCCGATAAGAAAACGCGGAGGGCCGCGCGTAAGGCTGAAAGGCTGAGCAAATATCAGAACGACAGGAAGCGTCACGGATTCAAGCTGTTCCTGTTGATTTCGCCGTTCCTGATCCTGTCTGTGCTGTTCAGCTATCTTCCGCTGTTTGGCTGGGTCTATGCGTTCTACGATTACCAACCGCCGATTCCGCTGTCCGAAAGCGAATTCGTCGGCCTGCAGTGGTTCAAGATGATGGTGCAGAATCCGGCCCAGCTCCAGACCATCGGCCAGGTGCTCATCAACACCTTCGCCATGTCCGGCCTGAACATCCTCACCTCGTTCTTCCCGCTGTTCTTCGCCATCGCGTTGAACGAAATCCGCGCCAAGTGGTTCAGGAACCTCATCCAGACGCTGACCACGCTGCCGAACTTCATCTCCTGGGTTCTGGTGTACGCGGTGGCCTTCGCCATGTTCTCCACCACTGGTATGGTCAACGAGCTGTTGCAGAACCTGCACGTCATCAGTGAGCCGATCAAGTTCCTCGATTCCGACTCGCACACCTGGCTGAAGATGCTGCTATGGAGCTTGTGGAAGGGCCTCGGCTGGGGCTCCATCATGTACCTCGCAGGCATCGCAGGCATCGATCCCGAACTGTACGAGGCCGCCCAGGTGGATGGCGCGAACCGCTTCCAGCAGATCATCCACGTCACCATCCCGCAGCTGCTGCCGACCTACTTCGTGCTGCTGATGCTGTCGATCTCCAACTTCCTGAACAACGGCATGGACCAGTACTTCGTGTTCCAGAACGCTTTCAACACCAAGTACATCCAGGTGCTTGACCTGTATGTGTACAACGTCGGTATGGGCAACAACTCCCTGTCGTACGCAACCGCAATCTCCATGCTGAAGTCGCTGGTCAGCGTCGGCCTGCTGGTCGTTGTGAACTGGCTGTCCAAGCGTACCCGTGGCGTATCGATCGTCTGATGAGGAAAGAGTAAGAGGAAGCAATCATGGCAAAGAAAATCAAGCAGGGCATCGCGCCCGCTATGAGGCGCACCAAAGGTGAGGAAGTCTACAACGTCTTCAACATCATCTTCTTCATCGTGTTCGCGTTCATCTGCGTCTACCCGTTCTACTACCTGATCATCAACTCCATCTCCAACAACAACCTGTCGGCGTCCGGCGAGATCAACTGGTGGCCGCAGGGCATCCACTGGGAGAACTACAAGCAGGTCTTCGCGTTGAGCGGTCTGACCACTTCGGCCTTCGTCTCCGTGGCCCGTACCGTCATCGGCACCGTGCTCACCGTGATCGCCAGCGCGTTCCTCGGATTCATGTTCACCCAGGAAAAGATGTGGCACCGCAAGTTCTGGTACCGCTTCATCGTGATTACCATGTACTTCAACGCAGGCCTGATCCCGATGTTCATCACCATGAAGAACCTGCACCTGACCAACAACTTCTGGGTGTACATCCTGCCGGCCATCGTGCAGCCGTTCAACATCATCCTGGTCAAGACCTTCGTTGAATCCATCCCGTCCTCCCTTCAGGAAGCCGCGGAAATGGACGGCGCCGGCACGCTGACGATCTTCTGGAAGATCGTACTGCCGATGATGGCTCCGATCCTGGCGACCGTCGGCATCTTCTCCGCCGTCGGACAGTGGAACTCCTTCCAGGACACCCTGATCTATATGACGGATTCCAAGCTCTACTCGCTGCAGTACGTGCTCTACACCTACATCAACCAGGCGAACGCGCTGGCTGCCTCGGTGCGAGCAAGCGCCGGCAGCGCGGTGAACGTGGCCGCTCTCGCAACGCAGCAGACCCCGACCTCGATCCGTATGACGGTCTCCGTGATTGTGGTGCTCCCGATCCTGTTCGTATATCCGTTCTTCCAGCGCTTCTTCGTCAAGGGCATGATGCTCGGCGCCGTCAAGGGCTGATTCGCGACGGAACAATCCCAAACACTGTGGGATCGGCAGGCATCGCCGATCCGGCCGGTCCCGCAATCGTGATTCCTAACTCCGAAAAGTAAAAGAAATAGAGAAAGGAAGGACGCAATGTCCCTCAAAAAGAAGGTAACCGTTGCCGTGGCAGTGACGCTTGCGGCAATGATGTCGCTCTCCGCCTGCGGAGGGTCCGGAGATACCACCGCGTCCGACGAGGACGACAACTCCCTGATGACCGTTGAGGTCTTCGATGGTCTGGCCAACTACCAGGGCGAACAGAAGGGTTGGTTCGCCAAGATCATCAAGGACAAGTTCAACATCAAGCTCAATATCGTCGCTCCGAACGTTGCCGGCGGCGGCAGCACGCTGTTCGACACCCGTGCTGCGGCGGGCAATCTGGGCGACATCGTGATTTACGGCTACGACACCGGTAAGGGCGCCAAGCTGGTGAAGTCCGGCCTGATCGCCGACATGACCCCGTATCTCGACGGCATGGACTACATCAACAAGTACAAGGACGCCACCGATTACGTGAACGAGCAGATCGGCCAGGAATCCGGTGTGTGGGGCGTTCCGTCCGCCGTGGTCGACACCTTGACCCCGGATCAGGCTTCCGAAGGCCTTGAACCGACCTTCGGACCGTACCTGCGCTGGGACCTGTACAAGGAGATCGGCTACCCGGAGATCGACACCCTTGAGGATCTCATCCCGGTGCTCAAGCAGATGCAGGACAAGGCCCGCGAAGAGTCCGGCACTGACGACATCTACGCCATGTCTCTGTTCAAGGACTGGGACGGCAACATGATGAACAACGCCAAGCAGCCGACCTGCTTCTACGGATACGATGAGGTCGGCTTCGTGCTGGCCAAGGGCGACGGATCCGACTTCGAGTCCATCACCCAGGAAGACGGCATCTACGAGCGCGTGATCAAGTTCTTCAACGCCGCCTACCGTGCGGGCATCGTCGATCCGGAATCCACCACCCAGAACTACGACACCATGAATTCCAAGTACAAGGACGGCAAGGTGCTCTTCTCCTTCTGGCCGTGGCTTGGACAGGCTGCCTACAACACCAACTCCAACAAGGCCGAGGGCAAGGGCTTCATGCTGGCTCCGCTCAAGGACATGAAGATCTTCTCCTATGGTGCGACTCCTCGTGGCGACAAGACCATGATCGCCCTGGGCTCCCAGGCCAAGAACAAGCAGCGTCTGGTCAAGTTCATCAACTGGCTGTACTCTCCGGAAGGCGTGTACGACTCCTCCAACCAGACCGGTGGCTCCGCAGGCCCGCAGGGTCTGAACTGGGAGATCAAGGACGGCCAGCCGGTGCTGACCGAGTTCGGCTCCTCCGTGCTCTCCGGTGAATCCGAGAACGTTCCGGAAGAGTGGGGCGGCGGTTCCTACTCCGACGGTATTTCCGCTCTGAACTTCACCACCGTGACCGTGAACGATATCGATCCGGACACCGGCTATACCTACAACCCGGTTCTGTGGCCGAGCGAAATCGAGAAGGCCAACCAGAATACCCTGAACCAGGATTGGCAGGAGCATATGGGTGCCTCCACCACCATGGAGTATCTGAAGAACAACGACATGCTGCTCGTCGGCGCCGGTTCCAGCTACGTCCAGCCGGAAGAGGATTCCCAGATCTCCACGCTGCGCGGCTCCATCAAGACCGAAATCGTCAACTCCTCCTGGAAGGCGTCCTTCGCCGACTCCGAGTCCGAATGCGAGAAGATCTTCAGCGAGATGATCAAGACCGTCAACGGCCTGGACATCGATTCCGTGCTGGAGGTCGATATGAAGAACGCCAAGGATCAGGACAAGGCCCGTAAGAACATCCTGAAGGAATATCAGAACAAGGAGAGCTCCTCCAGCTCCGATTCCTCCTCCGAGTGATGAGGCGTTAGTCCCCACCACGCAATCCAAATAACTGAACGAGGCGGGGCGCCAGATGTGCTGAACCGGTATCTGGCGCCCCGCCTTTCTTTTTCCATCAATTCGGCCGCTCATATGAGCCAGGCTCGTTGCGACGCCGTATGACATCAAAAGGATCAAAGTTGATTTTCCAAAAGCATTCGCGCATTGTTTTCGTAGGCGATTCCATCACGGACGCCGACCGCGACCGTACCGCCATCCCCGGAGGCTGGGGCTATGGGCATGGGTATGTCAACACATTGCACAATCTTCTTACGGCCGTATATCCGGATAAAGCGTTGTGCACCATCAATGAAGGCATCAACGGCAACGATATCGTCGACATGTCCGAACGTTGGCAGAGCGACGTCATCGACATGAATCCGGACTATGTGTCCATCATGATCGGAGTGAACGACGCTTGGCGTTATTTCGACGGTCCGCTGTGGCAGGCTCGCCTCAACACCGTGGAAACATACGAGCGTATCTATGACGAGCTTATTGAACGTGTGCAGCGGGATGCGCCGAATCTCAAGGGAATCATCATCATGCGTCCGTTCATGTTCGAGCCGAACCCGCAGGATGCCATGCGCGCCAAAGTTGAGGAATTCGCAGCCGCGTCCAAGCGTGTGGCTGAACGCCATGGCGCGATTTTCGTCGATACGCAGGCGGCCGTGGACCATTGGCTCACCCAGTTGCACGGATGCCTGGCCAGCCAGGATCGCGTGCACCCGTACGAGCGTGGCGCGATGATCATCGCCCGCGCATGGTGCCAGGCCGTGGGATTCGATTGGAACAGGAGCACGTTCGATGATTGATATGAATACTATCGAGGCCGTCATCGCAGCCGGCCCATACGCCGACACCTGGGAGTCGTTGAGCCAGGCTCCGACCCCGGCATGGTTCACCGACGCTAAGTTCGGCATCTTCACGCACTGGGGGCTCTATACGGTTCCCGAATACCGCAACGAATGGTATTCGCGCAACATGTACATCGAAGGCTATCCGGAATTCGAGCATCACGTGAATACCTATGGCCCGCAGAAGGACTTCGGGTACAAGGACTTCATCGGCATGTTCACCGCCGAAGGCTTTGACGCGAACGAATGGCTCGACCTGTTCAAGGCAAGTGGCGCCCAATACTATTTCCCGGTTTCCGAACATCATGACGGCTACCAGATGTACCGCAGCGAGCTGTCTCACTGGAACACATGGGAGACCGGTCCGCACCGCGATGTGCTGGGGGAGTTGCGTGACGCCACGCGCGAGCATGGCATGCACTTCGCCACTTCGAACCATCGCGCCGAACACTGGTGGTTCATGGGCCACGGCAAGGACTTCGATTCCGACGTCAAGGAGCCGATGAAGAAGGGTGATTTCTACTGGCCGGCCATGCCCGAGCCGAACGAATTCGACATTCACAGCACTCCGGCACCGACCGACGAGTATCTGGAGGACTGGCTGCTGCGCGTCTGCGAGATTATCGATAGCTACCAGCCCGAACTGCTGTATTTCGATTGGTGGGTGCAGCACGAGTCGTTCAAGCCGTACATGAGGAAGCTCGCGGCCTTCTACTACAACCGCGGCATCGAGTGGGGACGGCACGTTTCGATCTGCTACAAGTACGACGGCCTCGCATGGGGAGCGGGAATCGTCGACGTGGAGCGCGGCGGTTTCGCCGACGCGACGCCATTTGTCTGGCAGACGGACACCGCGATCGCCCGCAATTCGTGGTGCTACACGGATTCGTTGGAATACAAGACGCTTGGTGAATTGATCGTCTCGCTGATCGATGCGGTGTCGAAGAACGGCAACCTGTTGCTGAACGTAGGCCCTCGTGCCGATGGCTCAATCGCCGACCATGACCGTGAACTGCTGCTCGACATCGGCGAATGGTTGCGTGCGAACGGCGAAGGCATATACGGAACCCGCCCGTGGAAGCTCACGCAGGAGGGTCCGACGAAGCAGGCGGACGGCATGTTCGCCGACCAAAAGCCGACCGAATGGACTTGCGCCGATTGGCGATTCACCACGAAGAACGGCGCGATCTACGCCTTCTGCCTGAATCCGAGCAATGCCGAAGACGGCTGTGAAACCGCTTGTGAAATGCTCTCGCTTTCGACCTTCGCCGCATATCACGACGGTGTGAAACCGCCGTTCAACGGCATCGTCAAGTCGGTGGAACAGCTCGGAGCGGGATCGGTGCGATTCGAACGCACTGATGAGGCGATGAAGATCTCACCATTGCCCCGTGATGGTGCGCAACAAGGCCTGCCGATCGGATTCAAGATAACCGTCGGCTGACAGGGGAGCGACAAAACGACTTCAGCCAGCTATGTCGCTGGCAAGCGAAGAAAGAAGAAACCATGACCGTAATCACCGAAGCCAACAAGGCCAAAGCCAAGGATCTGACCGCCAAACTCACCTTGGATGAAAAAGTCGCCATCGTGCATGCTGCCGGCCTGTTCAAGAACGGAAGCGCCGAACGACTCGGCATCCCGTCCCTCCATATGGACGACGGCCCGATGGGACCGCGTGCTGAACTGCACAACGACAACTGGGCGCCTCTGTACAACACCCGCGACCAGGTGACCTACCTGCCGTCCGGCTCCGCAGTCGCTTCCACATGGAACCCCGATCTGGCCCGCGCAACCGGCGAAGTGCTCGGCGAGGAAGCTCGCGGACGCGGCAAGGACGTGATTCTCGGCCCGTCCATCAACATCAAGCGCAGCCCGCTGTGCGGCCGTAATTTCGAATACATGAGCGAGGACCCGGTACTCACCGCAGCACAGGGCGTGGCCTACATCCAAGGCGTGCAGGAATCCGACGTGGCCGCATGCGCGAAACATTACGCGGTCAACAGCCAGGAGACCGACCGACTTGACGTTGACGAGACCGTAAGCGAGCGGGCATTGCGCGAAATCTACCTGCCGGCCTTCGAGGCGGCGGTACGTGATGGAGGCGCGCTCTCAGTCATGGGCGCCTACAATCTCGTCAACGGCACCAAGTGCTGCGAACACAAGCAGTTGCTGGACGACATCCTGCGCGACGAATACGGCTTCGACGGCTTCGTCGTTTCCGATTGGAGCGCGGTGCGCGATACCAAGGCCAGTGCCAAAGTCGGCATGGACGTCGAGATGTCGGTCACGCCGAACTTCGACGATTACTACTTCGCAAAGCCGCTGAAGAAGGCCGTCGAAAACGGGGAAGTCAAGGAAGGCGACATCGACACGAAAGTCGAACGCGTAATCGCCGTCATGGACGCGCTGCATATGCTGGATGACGGCCTCGCGATTCGCAAGCCGGGATGCTACGCCACCGTCGACCATGCCGCGAAAGCGCTGGACGTGGCACGTGAATCCATCGTGCTGCTGAAGAACGACGAGAATCTGCTGCCACTTGATGAAAAGAAGATGACCCGTCTGCTGGTAGTCGGAGCAAACGCCGATCGCATCCATTCCAATGGCGGAGGCTCGGCCGTAATCAAGGCGTTGCATGAGGTTTCGCCTCTGTTGGGACTCAACGGTCAGCTTGGCGGCAATGTGGAAATCGAGTATGTGCTCGGATATGATGCCAAGCAAGTCAACCAGGACGAATCCTGGCAGGAAGAAAGCCTTGAGAACTCCACCGGCTCCGACACCAATGATGAGCTGCGTGCGCGTGAACTGCGCGAAGAGGCTGTAGCCAAGGCCCGCGAATACGCGGTATCCGGCGATCCGGTGCTGTTTGTGGGCGGTCTTGACCACGAGCATGATCTCGAAGGCCGCGACCGCACCGACATGCGCCTGCCGTACGGCCAGGATGAACTGATCGAAGCATTGCTCGAAGCCGCGCCGAACACGATTCTTGTATTCGTGGCCGGCTCTCCGATCGAGATGCCGTGGGCAGTCAAAGCCAAGACCATCGTGTGGAACTGGTACGCGGGATGCGAATCCGGCACCGCGCTGGCCGAAGTGCTGCTCGGCCGAGTGAATCCAAGCGGACACCTGCCGGAGACCTTCCCGATCGCGCTCGCCGATGAGCCGGCGCATAAGATCGGCACATTCGGACTGGTCGGTCACGTTGACTACGCGGAAGACATCTACGTGGGATACCGCTACTTCGATACCAGACAGATTCCGGTGCTTTTCCCGTTCGGCCATGGATTGAGCTACACGAGCTTCGCCTACCGCGATCTTGACGTACGTCGTGTGGATGACGAGATTCGTGTGACCTTCACCGTCGAGAACACCGGGGAACGTGCCGGCAAAGCGGTCGCTCAGGTGTATCTTGGCCTCGAAGGGACAGGTGAGGATCGCCCCTCTAAGGAGCTCAAGGGATTCGTCAAGGTCGAATTGGATGCGGGGGAGTACCGTGAGGTCACTGTGGCGATGCCCGTGGCCAAGGCGCTGCGCTACTGGTCCAACGAAGCGGAATCCTACACATTGGCACCGGAAGCGAGTGTGTTCGTAGGAGAATCCGTGGAAGATATTCGTCTTTCCGGACGTGTCGCATAGACCTTATCTATAAACTTATAAATAAAGAAAAAACGAATGACGGTCGTCTTTGGGAGGCTGGTGATATCCGGCTTCCCAAAGAGCAATCCGATCAATGCAAAGGAGCAAGGTATGAAGTTCCTCAATGGTGGCTGGCTCATCAAAGATGGCTTCGACGTCAAGTACGCGGCGAACGTCTACACCGCCAACATCGAGCCGAAGAAGCTCACGCTGTTCTGCCCGTTCGGTTCGCCGATCTACAACCCCGGCATGACCCTTGACGGCGGCATCCTGACCATCGAGGTCACCTCGCCGCGCGAAGACGTGATCACCACCAAGCTGATCAACTTCAAGAAGGACCGTAGCAACTGCCCGAAGTTCGGTTTGAACGAAACCGATCCGGACGTTGAAATCGGCGAGACCGACGACAAGTGGACCTTCGCTTCCGGCCGTCTGACCCTTGAAATCGCCAAGGGCGAGACCATCGACTTCAAGTATCTGTACGACGGCAAGGTCATCGCGCACTCCGGTTGGCGTGCCAAGGGCCTCGTCACCGATCCGGAAGGCCAGCTGCACGTGAGCGAACAACTCGACCTCGGCGTGGGCGAGAAGATCTACGGCCTGGGCGAGCGCTTCACCAACTTCATCAAGAACGGCCAGACCGTCGACATCTGGAACGAGGACGGCGGCACCGGCACCGAGCAGGCATACAAGAACATCCCGTTCTACCTGTCCAACAAGAAGTACGGCCTGTTCGTCGACAATCCGGGCAAGGTCAGCTTCGAAGTCGGCTCCGAAAAGGTCTCCCGCGTGCAGTTCTCCGTGCCGGGCGAGGAAATGAGCTATTCCGTGGTCGGCGGTGAGGATCTCAAGGCCATCCTCAACACCTACACCGATCTGACCGGCAAGGCTCCGCTGGTTCCTGACTGGAGCTACGGCCTGTGGCTGTCCACCTCCTTCACCACCGACTACGACGAGAAGACCGTGCTCGAATTCGTGGACGGCATGGCCGAGCGCAACATTCCGCTGTCCGTGTTCCACTTCGACTGCCGTTGGATGAAGGAACTCGAATGGTGCAACTTCGAATGGGACAAGTCCAAGTTCCCCGATCCGGAAGGCCTGCTCAAGAAGCTGCATGACCGTGGTCTGAAGATCTGCGTGTGGATCAACTCCTACATCGGCCAGAAGTCCCCGCTGTTCGAGGAAGGCGCCAAGAACGGCTACTTCATCAAGAACACCGACGGCTCCGCATGGCAGTGGGACAAGTGGCAGGCCGGCATGGGCATCGTCGACTTCACCAACCCGGAAGCCACCAAGTGGTTCCAGGGTTACTTGAAGAAGCTCGTGGCCATGGGCGTGGACTGCTTCAAGACCGACTTCGGCGAGCGTATTCCGACCGAGGGCGTCAAGTACTATGACGGCTCCGATCCGGAGCTGATGCACAACTACTACACCTACCTGTACAACAAGGCCGTCTACGACGTGCTCGTCGAAACCAAGGGCGCCGACGAGGCGATTCTGTTCGCCCGTTCCGCAACGGTGGGCGGCCAGCAGTTCCCGGTGCATTGGGGCGGCGACTGCTCCTCCAACTATCCGTCCATGGCGGAATCCCTGCGTGCCGGCCTGAGCTTCGGCATGTCCGGCTTCGGCTACTGGAGCCACGACATCGCAGGCTTCGAGGATCAGGCAAGCCCGGATCTGTACAAGCGTTGGACTCAGTTCGGCCTGCTCAGCTCCCACTCCCGCTACCACGGTTCCACCGCCTACAAGGTGCCGTGGCTGTACGGTGAGGAGGCCGTTGACGTGGCCCGCGAATTCACCGAACTCAAGTTGCAGCTCAAGCCGTATCTGAAGAAGATGGCCGTGGAGACCCACGAGACCGGCGTTCCGATGATGCGTGCCATGGTGCTTGAATTCCCGGATGATCCAACCTGCGAAGACATCGACACCCAGTACATGCTGGGTAGCGACCTGCTGGTCGCTCCGGTGTTCCGTGAGGACGGCGTGGCCCGTTTCTACGTGCCGGACGACGGCACCGGCCAGGCATGGACCAACATCATCACCGGTGCAGCATACGAGCCGGGCAAGTGGTACACCGAGCAGTACGACTACCACACCCTGCCGGTGCTGGCACGCCCGGGCACCGATCCGCTGCACGCGTGAAAGCACAGTGCATAGTGCGATCGCAAACGCGGCGCATGGCGTAGACGAATAACAAGAGCGTGCGGACAAAAGGTGTGTCCGCACGCTCTTTACACATTGTGTTGGATGCGTGGCCTACGAATCTACCGCAATCCAACCTACATTGGCGCAACAGCGCCAGGATTTTGCATCCCACCGACGGGAACACCAGCAGCAAGAGAGGCATATGAATGACCACGGCACTTGAGTTTGTGCGCGATCTCGGACTCGGCTGGAATCTGGGCAACACCTTCGACCCGATTCCGTTGAACGACGAGCGCAACAAGAAGATCACCATCGGGGGAGTGTGGACTCCCGAAGACCAGCAGCGACTGTGGTTCAACAAGCCATTCACCCGCGACTGCGCCTTCTTCGTCAAAAAAGCGGGATTCGACACCATTCGCATTCCCGTCACCTGGAAGGATTGGCAGGACGCGCATACCGGCGACATCGCTCCGGTATGGATGGCCGCAGTGCAGCAGGCCGTCGATTGGAGTTATGAAGCCGGACTGAACGTCATCATCAATGTGCATCACGACGGCGGCGACAGCCAGTTCGGATGGATTCGTACGGCCAGCGAGGACTATCCGAGCGTCTGCTCACGCTTTTCCGCACTCTGGCATCAAATCGCGCAACGATTCCGCGATTATGACCATCATCTGATTTTCGAAGGCGGCAATGAGATCTGCTTCCCGAACGCCGCGAACCAGGATGCCTCCTACGAACTGCTCAACCGGCTGAATCAGCTGTTCGTCGATATCGTGCGTGCCTCGGGCGGCAACAATGCCGACCGATTCCTTCTGATCCCCGGATACAACACCGATACCGCATTGACCTGCGACGAACGTTTCCGATTGCCGGAAGACACCGTCGACGACCGTCTGATCGTATCGATCCACTACTACTCACCGGCTGAATTCGCACTTGCGGAACATGATTGCGGCTGGTGCGTTCCGGTCGACATGTGGGGCAGTGACGAGGAAGTGGCGGCAATCGAAGCGGACTTCGCCAAACAGAAGGCACGTTTCATCGACAACGGCATCCCCGTGATCATCGGCGAATACGGTCTTCTGACCGAGCCAATCGATCATAAGGATCATGACAGCAACATCAAATGGCTGCGCACTGTCGTCCGCTGCGCGCTGGCCAACGGTTCCTGCCCGATTCTGTGGGACACCTCCACCAAGGAAATATGCTTCCTCGACCGAGAAACCGGCCGTTTCTTCGACCCTGAAGTCGAAGCCGTCTATCAAGAGGCGCGTGCCAAGTCGGTAGCGCAATAACACAGTCCATAATCCATAGCGAAAATCCATAACGAAGAAAGTTCCCGCAATGACCCTTTTCAACGTAACCGAAGCCAAGCGCATCGCATCGGGCTTCTACCCGGATCCGACCATCTGCGAAACCCCGCAAGGCACGTACTACATGGTCAACAGTTCCTTCGAATTCTTCCCGGGACTGCCCGTGTTCGAAAGCGCCGACGGCGAGCATTGGCAGCGCGTCGGCGACGCGATGGATCGGGAAATTCAGTTTCCTTACGAGTCCATGGGCAATAGCCAGGGCATCTACGCGCCGACGTTGCGCTACCATGACGGCCGATATTATCTGATCGTCACCAATGTCAACAAAGGCAACATGATCCTTACCACCGACGATCCGCACAACGGATGGTCCGATCCGATCTGGGTGGAGGGATGGCCGGGCATCGATCCCAGCCTGTTCTTCGACGACGACGGATCCGTCTACATTTGCGGCAACGAAGGCGCCGAACCGGACGAAGACGGCGAACGTGAGCCTGCGGGAATCTACCTGTCGCGCATCGACATCGCCACCGGAACCGTGCTGACCAAGCGGCAGCGTATCTGCGGCGGCATCACCGGATCGAATCCGGAAGGTCCCCACATGTATAAACGCAACGGCATGTACTACCTCATGTGGGCCGAAGGTGGTACGGAATCCGGACACATGGAGAACCTCGCACGCGCGTCCAGCCCGACCGGACCGTACGAGATGTATCCGGGCAATCCGCTCATCACCAACCGCAGCACGCATCTGACCCTGCAGGCCATCGGACATTGCGACTGTGCCCACTTCGACGCCGACCGTACCCTGATGGTGTTCCACGGCACGCGCAACAACGACGAGTATCCGGCTCAAGGCTGGCTTGGCCGTGAACCGTATGGCGTGTGGTTCACGTGGAAGGACGGTTGGCCCGCGCTTGCAGACCAATCCTACGATTGCCCTCTCAACGGCTGCGGTGAGGCGTTGGAACGCGAGATCGCATGGATTACTCCGGGCATTGACAAGGCGCAGCGTTTCATCGTTGATGATACGAAGTCGCGTATTACGGTCACGGCCGCACAGCAGGATTTCGGGTTGGACGCGGGCGCGCCGATGATCGGCACGCGCCAGACCGATTTCCGTTGCGATTTCGCTGCGACCATCGCCGACCCGACGCAACTGGCATCCGGAACGGCCGGCATCGCGATTTATGCGAACGCCAACCATTACATGGCCGTTTCCATGCATGCCGCCGAAGTGGGAATGATCACGATCGACGCGACCGTGCATAACGCGGGACTGGCATCGCAGGTCGGTACCGTGCAGGTGCCGGAAGGCGATCCGATACGACTGATCGCCCGAGGTGACGATTACGGATACGCTTTCGCCGTCGACACCGCTTCCGACGAAATCCCGCTCGGCAAGACTCCCGGCAAAGTACTGAGTTTCACCAACGCCGGAGGATTCACCGGAATTCTGCTCGGCGTCTACGCACACGGCGACGGCGTCGTCGATTTCAGCGACGTGCGCTACCGGACGGGTTCCGACGCGACTGGCGAATGACGGCGGTTATTACCAAACGCAAACGTATGAGAACCACTCAAAGAGTCCAGAAGGAGGACCCAGTGAAACCAACTTATGACCATTTCCTGTTCGGCGGCGATTGGAACCCGGAACAATGGCCGGAGGAAACGTGGGAGCGCGACATCGAAATGCTCGAAGACGCCCACGTCAACGAAGTCACCATCAACGTATTCTCGTGGGCGCTGCTGCAGCCCGCCGAAGACCGCTACGACTTCACCATGCTCGACAAAATCGTCGCGCTGCTCGTCAAGCATGACTTCAACATCGTGATGGCCACCGGCACCGCGGCCCTGCCCGGCTGGATGGTGCGTGAACATCCCGAAGTGATCCGTACCGAACAGAACGGCACCCGCCACGTGTTCGGCGGCCGCCACAACTTCTGCCCGACCTCACCATACTTCCGTGAGGTGTCCCGCGCTCTCGCCGCGCATGTGGCCGAACGTTACACCGGCACTCCCGGACTGGTGAACTGGCATGTGTGCAACGAATACGGCGGGGGCGGCGGCCTGTGCTACTGCGATCAGTGCGCGCAATCCTTCCGCGAATGGCTCAAGGCCAAGTACGGCACCGTGGAGGCGCTCAACCAGGCATGGTGCGCGAACTTCTGGAGCCACACCATCACCGATTGGGCCGATGTGGTGCCGCCCGTCAGCTACGGCGATGGCATCGGCGACGCCAAATGCGTGGTCTCCGGCCTGCAGATGGACTACCGTCGATTCCAAAGCCAAGCGCAGCTTGCATGCTATAAGAACGAACGCGACGCGATTCGCGAATATGACGGTTCCACGCCGATCACCACCAACCTTATGGGCACGTTCAAGGACCTCGACTACTTCGAATGGGCCAAGGAGATGGACGTGGTCAGCTGGGACAACTACCCGGGCATGGACACCCCGCCGAGCTACACGGCCATGTGCCACGATCTCATGCGCGGCATCGGCGGCAACAAGCCGTTCATGCTCATGGAGCAGACTCCGAACCAGCAGAACTGGTTCCCGTTCTGCAAGGTCAAGAAACCAGGCGAGGTGCGCAAGCTCAGCTGGCAGGCCGTGGCCCACGGCGCCGACACCGTGCAGTTCTTCCAGATGAAGCAGTCCATCGGCGGTTGCGAGCGATTCCACGGCGCGATCATCGGGCATGACGGCACCGAAGACTCCCGCGTGTTCAAGGAAACCGCCGTGTTGGGCGGCGAGCTGAAGCGCATCGGCAAGCGGATCATGGGCTCTCAAATCCACGCGAAAGTCGCCATCATGTTCGATTGGCAGAGCTACTGGTCGCTCGAAGGCTGCGTCGGCCCGACCGCCGGATTCTCGTATCCGAACGAGGTGCATCGCTTCTACCGTGCGCTG
The DNA here is from genome assembly GCA_963598975.1 of Anaerovoracaceae bacterium. Classification (GTDB taxonomy): domain Bacteria; phylum Actinomycetota; class Actinomycetes; order Actinomycetales; family Bifidobacteriaceae; genus Bifidobacterium. The sequence continues at coordinate 12,867 of CAVBVU010000003.1, read as the reverse complement.
TGGCGCCGCAACGTGTCCGTCGACATGATCGAAAGCACCCTGCCACTTGATGAGCTCAAGAAGTACGATCTAGTCATCGCTCCGGCGCTCATCACCGTACTGCCTGGCGTCGCCGAAAACCTGGAGGATTATGTGACGGAAGGCGGCAGCTTCATCACCGGATACATGGCCGGTATCCACGACGAACATGATTTGGTGTTGCCGGGAGGATACCCCGGCAAGCTGCGCAAGCTCATGGGCGTATGGGTTGAGGAAATCGACGCGCTCGCACCAAGCGAAACCATTGAAGTGCATGGGGAATCGTTCGACGCCAAGGGCGAGATCGTGGCCAGCATCATCCACCGCGAAGGCGCGTACGGACTCGCCACATATGGCGGAGATGAATTCTATGCGGGGCATTGCGCGCTTACCGCTAACGATTTCGGTTCCGGCAAGGCGTATTTCGTCGGCACGCCACTCGATGAGACCGGTATGGACGCGTTCATGGCATCGGTTATGAGCGAGCTGAACCTCGGTCCGATCGATACTCCGGAAGACGTGAGCCTGTCGGTGCGCTATGCCGATGGCGGCACCCGATATGCGTTCCTCATCAACAACGGCAACGCCGACAAGCATTTGTGCGTCAGTGAGCTTGACGGCGGCGAAGATCTGCTGTCGGGCGGTCGTATCGACGATGCGATTGAACTGCGGCCGTACGACGTGAAAGTAATCGCATTGCAGTGACTACGAACTGACACAAGTAGCGTCCGAACATAAGTCAAGTCCAAGCATAAACAAGGAAGGCCGATGCCCGTCAGGAGCATCGGCCTTCCTCATATTCACTTATGGATTCGGTTGTGTGATTCCAATCAGCAAATGTCCGGAATCACACAACCTAGCATCACGCCTGCTTCTTCTTCAGCAGTACCGCGACGCCTGCGACCAGCGCCACGACCGCGGCGACAGCCATGCCGAGCACGGCGGAGCCGGTAGCGGCGGTGGACTTATTGCCGGTCTGAGCCGTGGTGTTTGACTTCGTGTCGGATGCGGGCTTTGCCGGGGTCACCGGTTCGGCGGAATCCTTCTCGAACACAGCCTGGACGGAGACGCTGCCGTCAGGCATCTCGAAGGAATTGTTGTTGATGGTGATTTCGCCGTTCAGGACCTTCCATTCCTTGAAATGATAGCCCTCGTTCGCGGTGGCGGTCAGCGTGACCGTGCTGCCCTTGGCTGCGGTCTCAACGTCTGCGGAGGCGGAGCCGCCTTCGGTCGCGGAGACGCTCACGTTGAACTGCGTGTTGCGCACACGCCACAGCTGAGTGCCGTAGAACGGGTTCGCGGTGCCGATCACCATGTAGTCATCGGTGTTGCAGAAGATACGCAGACCGTGGTTGAACGGATCGCCGAAGCCTTCATCGGTGACGGTGGACACCTGAACGTCTCCGTTATCGGTGATTTCGAACAGGTTGAAGCCGCGCTTGGACTGAGACAGGTACGGCAGAACCTTGGCGTAAGCCTTGAGGTTGGCCTTGCTGGTTAGCTTGACGAGGGTCTCGTACAGGCTCTTGAACTTGTCCGGAATGATGTCGGAGATATCGAAGAACGCATCCGTGACCTCGCCGTAGGTGTCGGCGAAATCGGAGGAGCCCTTGTCGGACAGCTGAGAGCCGAGGTTGGCCAGCGCGTTGTTGATGTCGAAGAGCTGCGAGACCTCATCGGATGCAGTCAGGCTGCCGGGAACGATGCTGCCGTCCTTGATGCCGTCGACCAGTTCCTTGGTCTGGTCTTCGGTCAGGGTGATGGCATCAGCCGAGGCATTGCTGTCGGCGTCGGCGGTCTGCGCCTGTGCCGCGGCTGCGTCCTTGCCGGCATCGATGCAGGCCTGCTTGATCAGCGCTTCCGGATCGCTGACGGTGGTCTGTCCGTCAGCGTTTTCGGAATTCTGCTCGGAGGCGACGGCAGTCTGATCCTTGGAACCGAACAGCAGGCGCAGGAACACACGCAGGTACTTGACGGTGTTGTTCCAATCCTTCTCGTTCATGTTGAGGATGTCGCCGTTGGTGAACTGCGCGATCGGCTCCAGCAGGGTGGTGGTGTTCATGGTGGACAGATACATCTTGCCTTCATGAACGGTGGTCTGCCAGGTGTACTGGTTCATGTGGTTGTCGTAACCGCTGCCCAGACCGGTAGTGCCGCCGTTCGGGAAGGTTTCGTTGGCGTCGCCCACGAGCATTTCGACGTCCTCGTTCTTGTCCATGCGGTACAGGTTGATGGACTGCTCGAGGTTGGTGGCCTGGGTCACGAAGTTCCTCTTGGTCACGAAGTTCTGCAGTGCGCTGGAGACGTCGTTGTAGTCGCCGATGTACAGGTAGTCGCCGTAGACCTGCAGGGTGCAGGCGCCCGCGCTCACGCGGCTCTTGTCGAGGCCGTAGTAGTACTTGGCGCCGTTGTCGGTGTCGCCAACGAGCGGACGCCAGGTCCAGTCATCCTTGTTGGTCGGATCGCCGTTGTTCTCGCCCACGTAGATGGCGAAAGAACGCATGGTGCCGGTCTCTTCGTTCAGGGTGTCGGTGCTGCCGGTGCAGACCACCACGTACAGCTTGCCGTTGAACTCCTGCACCTGGTAGAAGCCGCCGCCGGCGTTGACGTCCGAGCGGTGGATGGCGGGCAGGTTGTCGAAGTCGGCCATATCGGCGATGACCTTGTAGGAATCCGGATCGGACGGGGTATTGGAGGCCACGAGCAGGGCCTGGCCAGTGCCGTCGTCGGTCGGCTTGAGGTCGCCTGCGATCAGGGTGTTGCCGAAGGAGCCGATGGCGCGGGTGGACGTGAACACGTTGCCCTTGACCAGGGAGCGGAAGCCGTCAACGTCAACGCTGTCATACACCTTGGTGAGCTTGTCGTCATTCTCCGGATCGACCTCGTAGATGCACGGGAAACCGTTCTGCCGGGCAATGGCGGTCTGGATCTCCTGCTGGGTGAGGTCCGGGTTGTTGGTGTCCATGACCATACCCTCGAAGTACAGCTTGCCGTTCATCTTGAAGGCGCTGCGGAAGGTCGGGATCACGCCTTGGCCGCCGTCGATGCCGGTGCTCTTCGACATGAGGATCTTGGACTCGCCGGTCTTCACGTTGAACTTGAACAGCATGCCGCCGGAGCTCTTGCCGTCCGGCTCGCCGAGGTACATGTTGCCCGCGTACATGGTCTGCATGAGCGCGGTGGCCTGTTCCGAAGTCATGCCGGCGCCTGCCATGCTGTTGTTCAAGAAGGCCTGCACGCCGAGGCCGCCGTACATGGTGGCGATGTAGACCCAGTCTCCGTAGGAAGCCGCCGCGTAGCTGTAGGACTGGCCACGGTCGCCCTGGCCGGTTTCGCTCTGGCCTGCGATGTACTCCGTGATGGAACCGTTGCCCGCGTAGTCGACCACGCCGTCGGCTTGGCTCAGGCCCTGATCGGCATGGCTAATCTTTTCGAAGGTCATGCCGTTTTGAGAGGTATACGTGTATTGAGGAGTCAGTTCGCTGGACTCGTCCGCCATGGCGGTGGCCGGTATTCCGGCGAATGTCATGGCGCAAGCAGCTACTGCGCTAAAGAACGCAATTGCTCTTCTCTCTCTCTCTCTCTCTTCATTGTTTAGTCCCGTCTGAAGAAATCCGAAAACATTGTCAGCAGGGGTATCGGGCGCTTGCATGCGATAGGAAACCTAAGCTATACACCCTTTTGCCCCTGAAAAAATATAACGCTAATATTCGACAAAAATGTATGTTAAACGGCTTAATACAACGATAAGCGAATATTGACGAAATTTTGCCATCGAGGTATGCAAAATTACCGTAGCGGTCGATGAGGGGAAAGAAGGGTGAATCGCGTCGCGAATCGACCGAAAGGCACCGGCGAAAGTATACTGTATGGAGACTTTGGCTCGCTATTAAAGATAGGTTAGAGAACGATATGGCATCGGCGAAGCGCATCCTAGCGTTTGAAATCGGAACGTTCTTCACGAGGTACGTTGTTTTCGAGAATGGGCGTATGGGCATCCCCGGCACCATCGCCACGCCATCGGACAATGCGGAGACCTTCTATCAGGCGCTTGCGCACATCGCCAATAATCAGCGGTTCCCGCTTGACGGCATCGCCATGAGCGTACCCGGATTCATCGATGTGGAAAAGCAGCTGGCCGTGACGGCCGGTGCGCTCTGCATACTGTACAAGCATGAAGTCGGCAAGGAGCTGCGGGAGTATCTCGACAATCCGGTGCCAACTTGGATCGAAAACGATGCGAACTGCGCCGCCATGGCGGAGAAGCTCAGCGGCAATGCCGTCAAACTTGACGATTTCGCGTTGATCACCATCGATACCGGCATCGGTGGCGCCCTGTTCCTGGACGGCAAGATTCGACGCGGCAAGGATTGGCGTGCCGGCGAACTCGGCATGATGATTCCGAACTACGAAAAGGGCGGATTCCTCACCATGCAGAACTATCTGTCCACCATCATGCTCGCCGAGCGTTATTCCGAGGAATTCGACGTTCCTCCTGGCTCCATCATGCCGGCGTCACTGTTCCGCAGGCTTGATGAGCCGCGTGTGCGCAAAATCGTGGATCAGTGGATCGACTACCTGGCGATCACCGTCTTCAACATCGCGGCCGTGACCGATCCGGAATGCGTGCTGCTTGGCGGCGGTATCTGCCGTGAACCGCAGCTTCTGCCATTGGCCAATGCCGCGCTCGACAGGATTCCGGCGTGGAATACGTTCCGCACGTCGGTGAAGCGTTGCCGTCATGCCAACAACGCCGGTCTGATCGGCGCGTATTACGCTTTTGAGACCGAAGTCGGAGGCTTGGAGAAGGTGCCGATTCGCTGACATCCACGCCATGGGAGCCTCGCGTTACTCCAGCGTGCTCCCGAAACGTGAGAAACGGCAGGCGTACCACAGTTCCGCGGTGACGCCGGGATCGTTCAGGTCGGCATTCAGCTCCTTGCCGATGACGCCCAGATATTTGGTGAGCGTATGTCGGTGCATGCCCGCCGCCCGTGCGGCCTCCTCGGTTCTGCCGCGGCTTTGCAGCCATGCCCACAGCACGTCGATGGCGCGTACCTGGGTGCCGGAATCCGTCTTGGAGTCCGATGGTTGCGATACCTGAGTGTTTTCCGTTGTTCGTGCCGTTCCCGTCTTGGTGTGTGGTCCGGTGGACAGGTTGAACGTAAGATTTGCAATCGGCGCGAGTTTGAGATCCGCGAACGCGCGCATCAGCGACGGCTCCACCATGCCTTCCAGCGAGGTGTTGCTCTCGCTGCTGCCGTAGCGGATCAGATTGGTTCCCGAAGTCAGCGCTTCCGCTCCGGCTTGGTACGCTTCGTGTCTTGCGCGGGGCATATCCTGCCATGTGCTTCCCGATGATTGACCGATCGTTAGCCTTCCGTCGCGGGTCAGCTGACTCGTCCACGTTTCCGCGTTCGTTTGCGAGACGATGGCCCACATGTCTCCGTCGACGATGCCGAACACCGCAAGATTGGTGTTTTTCGCCAGGGTTCGGCGGAAGGGTTCGAAGAGGCGTCCGGCGTCTTCAAGGGCATCCTGTTGCCCGATGATGCGTAAGGTGGTCAGTGGTTGCACGGGCAGGCCGTTCCACACGTCATCGGCGAATCTGCTCACGATTTCCGGATGACCTTCCAGACAGAGTCTGGTCATGGTGGAACGCAGATGGTTGAGCGATCGGCTTGAATCCGCGGTACCGTTCACCGCCAAGGAGAGCAGCGACGCCGCGGCTCCCACCAGCGGATGGTCTATGGAGCCTTTGCCGCCCTTCCTGCCGGCCACAAGGTATCCGAGCGTCTGCCGTGTTGGTGAGGCAACATGGAACACCGCTATGTCGTAGCCTTTCGCCGTGGTGAATTTCGCCTCACCCAGCACGCTGAAGGCCAAAGCGTCTCCTAAAGATCCGACGTCCACCGGCAATACATGGTGCGATGAGGAGACTATGTTGCCTACGGGATTGAGCAACGCCGTCCATCCTCCGATGAGCTCCGCCAAACGGGAGATCACCGCGCTGACGGGGTCGAGGGATTTCACGCTGCGCAGCAATCGTTGCTGATTGCTGTACATGCGGGCGAAATTCTGCCGATTGCTGTCGGCTATCTCCTTGGTGATCGTTTTGGAAATGGCGATGAACGGGGTTTCGAGAGGTACTTCGAACAGGGCAAGCCTCGTTGCCTCGCATTGGTATATCAGCCATTGGGGAATGTTGTCGTGCTGCACGCCGACGCCGAATCCCAGGCCGCGTATGCCCGCATCGATGAGTCGTGAAGCGAATGAGCGGTATTGCTCGTCGGGATTGTCCTGCGGCATCACCAGACCGGTGGTGAGTAGCACCTCGCCACCTTCGAGATACGGAGTCGGATCGGGCGATTCCGAAAAGTGGACCCATGAGATGGGCGTATCCAGAACTTCCTTGGACCCTTCCACCACCAGCGAAAGATTCAGGGAACGCTGCTCCAGCAAGCTGTTGATAGTGATTGCCATGCGTCCATGGTAGAAAATCGGAATATTTCATGTAGAACATGGCCATATATCGACATTATTTTCGACAATTTGTCCATAACTTTCGCTTTTCCGAATTCCTATCTTGAAAGGCAACAACCTATCGAGCAGCAACGGAAGGAGCGTGAAATGTCCGAAAATCGTACACTGACCATCGCCATGGCGCAGAAAAGCCAAACCGCCATCGGAACGCCGTTCAGCGTTTTCGAAGGCAACGTTCGCGCCATCGCTTCCATGCACGATGAACATGGCAATACGCCCGAAATGATCGTCTTTCCCGAGATGCATCTTTTCGGCACGGGGGATCTGGACGAGGAACACGCCTACCTTGCGCAGTGCGAAGCGGCCAGCGACATGCATGACGGGCTGATCGACGAATTCAGCCGTCTTGCCAAGGAGCTTGGAATCTGGTTGATTCCCGGAACCATTCCGGAGAAGAACGCCGAAAACGGCATCTTCAACACGGCTCCTGTGTTTTCCCCCGACGGAGAATTGGTTGCCTCCTACAGAAAGATATGCCCCTGGCGTCCGTTCGAGCATTACACGCCCGGCGACTCCTTCACGGTTTTCGATATTCCCGGCAAAGGACGCGTCGGAATCATGATCTGCTACGACGCCTGGTTCCCGGAAATCAGCCGTCAGATCGCCTGGCTTGGTGCGGACATCATCATCAATCCCGTTTTCACCACCACTCCGGATAGAAAGCAGGAACTGGTGCTGGCGCAGGCCAACGCGATCGTCAATCAGACGTTCATAGCAAGTCTGAACGCTCCCGCCCCTTACGGCGTCGGGCAGTCGCTGCTGGTCGATCCGGAAGGCGAGATCGTCGCGGAAACGCAGGATGCGGACGAGCATCTGCTTATTACGACGATCGATTTGGGCAAGGTCTCTCAAGTGCGCCGCGACGGAACCGCCGGCAGCAACAAGATGTGGGAACAATTCCGCCTTGGCGAACCTCCGATTGCGCTGCCTCTCTACCAAGGATCGATCGACCCGGAGCGATGGAACGCACGGCAGCAACCGTGACGTCGAACGAAATCGCATATGAGAGCCAGCGCAGGACACTTGAAAGGAACGGAACATGACAGCGCAAATGCTTGAATCCAACACGTTGCCACTGGCGGCGACGGCAGAATCGAGCGAACCGGAACTCAAACGAACCATGGGCCTGCGAGCCGTGGTGCTTTTCGGCCTGGCATACATGACCCCGATCATCGCGCTCGGCACGTTCGGCGTCATCGCCGCGTCATCGCACGGCGCGGCTCCGATGTCGTACCTCGTGGCCACGATCGCCATGATGTTCACGGCCGGCAGCTACGGCCGCATGGCGGTGCTCCATCCGCAGGCCGGCAGCGCCTATACGTATGTAGGCAAGTCCATCAGCCACAAGCTCGGCTTCCTCGTAGGATGGGCCATGCTGCTGGATTACATGTTCCTGCCGATGGTGGTGTGGCTGATCGGAGCCTCCTACCTCAACGCGCAGTTCCCCGCGGTGCCGATCTGGGTCTGGGTCCTCGGCTTCATCGTGCTGACCACCGCCATCAACATCATCGGCCTGAACGTCGCCGACAAGGTCAATTACGCGCTGATGATCTTCCAGGCGCTGGTGATCGTCGTGTTCCTTGCATTGTCGGTCCGTTCCGTGCTTGGCGGAACCGGTGAGGGCACGCTGTTCTCGATGACGCCGTTCCTCGGTGAGGGATCCTCGCTGTCCGCAGTGGTCGCGGGCGCTGCGATTGCGGCATACTCGTTCCTCGGATTCGATGCGGTCACGACGTTGAGCGAAGAGACCCGCGATCCCGAGCATACGATTCCGCATGCGATCATGCTGGTCGCGCTCATCGGAGGCATCATCTTCATTGCCGTCGCCTACATCACGCAGCTCGTTCACCCCGGCTTCGCGTTCGCGGACGAATCCTCCGCGGCATATGAGATTGCCGCGCAGGTGGGCGGCAACCTCTTCACCGCCATCTTCATCGCTGGTCTGTGCTTCGGACAGTTCACGTCCGGCATCGCAACCCAGGCGTCCGCATCCCGACTGCTGTACGTGATGGGCCGCGACGGAGTGCTCCCGAAGCGCATCTTCGGCAAGCTCGACGCGCGATTCGACACTCCTGTGTTCAGCATCCTGCTCGTGGCCGCCGTCGGCCTGATCGCAACCTTCCTCGACGTTGCCACCTCCACGTCCTTCGTGAATTTCGGCGCGTTCATCGCGTTCACCATGGTCAACGTCTGCGTGGTCTTCTCGTACGTCCGAGCCAGCGCAAGCGAACGCAAGGAACGATTCCGCGGAGGCGTGCTGCTCAATATCGTCTGCCCGCTGATCGGTGCCGCCTGCTGTGCCTACCTGCTGCTGCATCTCGACGTGCACGCGGTGGTGCTGGGACTTTCCTGGCTGGCCATCGGAATCGTCATCCTGGCGGTGCTGACCAAGGGATTCCGCCAGAATCCTCCGGAATACGGCGACGCGTGATCGGCCGCATGGCCGGACGAATCGTCTGAATTCCGAGAACAGTTTTTACAAATCAAAATCGAATATCCACCAATCAAAGACCTTTCCAAACAAAAGACCTTTCACAAACAAAGGAAGAAGGAAACATCATGTCAGTTCCACAGGTCGCACGCAACATCGTCACCGCCATTCCGGGACCGAAGTCCGAGGCTCTCAAGGCCGAGCACACCCGTTACGTGAGCGCAGGCGTGGGTCAGGGTATGCCGGTGTTCGCCGAGACCGCCAGCGGTTCCACCATCACTGATGTGGACGGCAACCGCTTCATCGACCTCGCCTCCGGCATCGCCGTGACCGGCGTCGGCAACTGCGCTCCGGAAGTCGTCGCCGCCGTGCAGGAGGAAGTGGCCAAGCTCACCCACACCAACTTCGCCACCACCCCGTACGCCAACTACATCGAAGTGTGCAAGAAACTCGCCGAGCACACTCCCGGCGATTTCGAGAAGAAGAGCGTGCTGGTCAACTCCGGTGCCGAAGCCGTTGAGAACGCCATCAAGATCGCCCGCAAGTACACCGGCCGCTCCGCTGTTGTGGTGATGGAGAACGCCTTCCACGGCCGCACCAACCTGACCATGGCCATGACCACCAAGTCCATGCCGTATAAGCAGGGCTTCGGTGCCTTCGCTCCCGACGTTTTCCGCGTTCCGTTCTCCTATCCGCTGCGTGACGCCTTCGGTGCCGACGGTGCCGCCGCCGCAAAGGCCGCCGCCGCGAAGATCGAACTGCTGGTCGGCTCCGCCAACGTGGCCGCCGTGATCGCCGAGCCGATCCAGGGCGAAGGCGGCTTCATCGTTCCGGCCGAAGGCTTCCTGTCCGGCCTGGCCGACTGGGCCCACGAGCACAACATCCTGTACATCTCCGACGAGATCCAGGCCGGCTTCTGCCGTTCCGGCAAGTGGTTCGCATGTGAATACGACGGTGTCGAGCCGGATCTGATTACCACTGCGAAGGCGCTCGGCGGTGGCATGCCGCTGGCCGCCGTCACCGGCCGCGCCGAAATCATGGACGCCGTGCAGCCTGGCGGCATCGGCGGCACCTACGGTGGCAACCCGGTCTCCTGCGCTGCCTCCCTTGCCGCGATCGGCATCATGGAGGATCAGGATCTGCCGGCCAAGGCCGCTCACATCGGCGAGGTCGTCAAGTCCGCGCTCGGCCCGCTGGTCGATGAAGTGCCGGCCGTCGCCGAAGTGCGTGGCCGTGGCGCCATGATCGGCGTCGAATTCGTCAAGCCGGGCACCATGGAGCCGAACAAGGAACTGGTCGGCCGCATCGCCAAGCGCACCATCCAGGAAGGCCTCATCATGCTTACCTGCGGCATCAACGGCAACGTGATCCGTCTGCTGCCGCCGCTGGTCATCACCGACGACGAACTGAACGAGGCCCTCGCGGTGCTCAAGGAGATCATCGTCGAGGAAAGCGCCAAGTAAGAGCACGAACGTTGCGGGCGGGTGCATTCGTCCGCAACGAATCCTCAAGCAAATAGACATAGAGTTGGCTGCAGTCGCCGGAATTGGTGCGATTGCAGCCAACGTTTTAGAAAGGACGGCATCATGAAACTGTTGACGGTCGGACCCGACAACATCTACACCTACGACACGGTCAAGGACTTCTTCGCATCATTTGAACTCGGACCGAAGGACCTGCTGGTCAGCATCGAAGTGATCTACAAGCAGTTCCTTGAGCCGTATGCGAACGGCGCGAACGTGATTCTCGTCGACAAGTACGGCGCGCAGGAGCCGACCGACGTGATGATCGACGAATTCATCGCGGACGCGGGCAAATTCGATTACGATCGCATCGTGGCGATCGGCGGCGGCGCCGTCATGGATATGTCGAAGGTCGTCGCGGTGGCCGGTGGCGCATCCATCGACGACGTGATCGACCATCTGCCCGACTTCAAGCGCAAGGTGCGTCTCGTGCTCGCACCGACCACGTGCGGAACCGGTTCGGAAGTCACCGAAATCGCGGCCATCAACCGCACCCGACTGGGCTGCAAGGCCGGCATCGCAAGCCCTGAGATGTTCGCCGACGACGCCGTGCTCATTCCGGAACTGCTGTACGGACTGCCCGATTACGTGTTCGCGACCAGCTCGCTCGACGCACTCGTGCATTCCGTCGAATCCACGCTCTCGCCGAACTCCACGCCGTACACGCGCATGTTCGGCTATGAGGCCCTGAAGATGATCGTCTCCGGATACAAGGCGATTGCGGAGGCCGGTCCTGCCGGTTCCGATGAGCGCCGCGCCAAACGCAACGAATTGATGCGCGACTTCCTGATCGCATCCAACTACGCGGGCATCAGCTTCGATACCGGCGGTTGCGCGGCCGTGCACGCGCTGAGCTACCAGCTGGGCGGCAAGTACCATGTGCCGCACGGCGAATCCAACTATGCGATGTTCACGGGCGTGCTACGCAACTACATGGAGATCAAGCCGGAAGGCGAGATTCTCAAGGTGAACCAGTTCATCGCCGGCATTCTCGGCTGCGATGTTGCCGATGCCTACGATGAACTGGAGGCGCTGATCAACAAGCTGCTGCCGAAGAAGGCGCTGCATGAGTACGGCGTGACCGAGCAGGATTTGCCGGAGTTCGCCGATCGTGTGATCAAGACGCAGGAGCGCCTCATGAAGAACTGCTTCGTGCCGCTTGACCACGATCGCGTGCTCAAGATCTTCACGGAACTGTACTGATTTCTCGCGTTCCGCGGACGTATGCGTATTTCGGTTTCATCGGCCCGGCTGATGAAACCGATTTTCTTTTGCTCCGTGGTCCCTCCCCGAACGACAATTTCGTGTCTTCTGGGTACCATTTCGTGTCTTTTAGGTAACGGAATACCCTCGGAGACTTACTGCCACAAGGGTTTGCGTGGAGTCCCCTATATATACCTATATATCCTATATACATATACTAGGAAGCGGATTCGTGTCTTTTAGGTACCGACTATGCGGATCCCCCGGATGACCCGCGTACATCTCGAACGTTGTATCTAGATTTATCTTGCCTGTTTTGCCGTGTTATTTTTCGAGGAAATCAACTGGATCGCACTGAAGGGCTTCCGACAGACGTCGAGCAGTATCCAACCTCATGCCGGAGGTGGAACGGTAACCGGTCTCGAACCAAGAGATATTCGGCTGAGGGATACCCGTCATTTCAGACAATTCACTTTGTGTATAGCCACGAGTCCTACGAATTTCTCTTAATCCATCTTCAGCGCAATGAATTCCGCCTCGCCACCCGTTATCGGGATGAAGATCCAAAACATTGCATTGCAATGCTCTGGATATCTGGCATGCGGTGTCCAGATGCATGTTACGCACACTTTCGGGATTACCTTCGAACATGGCGATGCGCTCATGGTCGATGCCGGAAAGATCAGCTAATTGCTCTAGTGAAAGCCCTTTCTTGAGCCTTATCCCTTGCAACCCCATAAGCAACGCCTCCATGCCGTTCCCTCCCTTCAAATTATCACTGGGTTTTTTCTCCTGCCCTCCATTGGCACACCAGCGAGAGGTTTCTTTCCCGATAGTTTGCTTTGAATTCGAACTCGAATTCCATGCGTCCCACAGAATAACAGAACGCCCTCAACGAACTATCCTGCATGATTTTGCTTTATTTAAGCTTGGATGGTTGCAAAACCGCATGAAAAACAGATACGGAAAGATGCATATCGCGAATAAAGGCACGTTCCGACACGCCGATAAAACCGTTGCATTGCAACACCTCTCACCATGCGTATGGGAGGTTGATTTGCGTGAATGGACGGAAACGTGTAAATTGATTCTTCGCTGCCGCTCAGCGAGCGGTTCCGGTTGGTCCGGTTCCGTGAGGTGGGTGAGTGG
>CAVBVU010000002.1:0-56150 GCA_963598975.1 Anaerovoracaceae bacterium | reverse complement strand
GCGGCTTTCCGGATGTGCGGCTTTCCGGATGTGCGGCTTTCCGGATGTGCGGCTTGGATGCGTTCATATGACCTTTGGGCGTATGGGGGCATATTCGGCTTGCAGGCGCGGTGTGATCTCCGGGCGTGCGGGGCTGCATCGCGCACGTGGAACTCTCCGAACGAATCGAGTGGTCGCAGGGTGTGGGGAGTTTCGCTGGGTGAGTGTCTTTATGCGCTGCGAACACAGGGGGACTGGATCCGCGGGTGTTGTGCCGAACGTGTGTGCGGAGGGGCGGATGTCCGTCCAGATGGCCTTTGGGTGCGGCCGTGGGATGTGGGGGCATGTGTGAGGTTGCATCGCGGACGCGGACGAGAGACGGTATCCGTGTGTGGGTGGCCTCCGTTTGGGATCGGCGAAGCTGACTTCGGGCAGGCGGCGTCCACGTACGCATGGGGGTGGCGCGATAAGAGTCGCGCCGAGGATGCGCTGCGGAAAGGTGCCCGCATGTGTTGAGGTGGTCCCGACAGCAATGCCAACACCACCATCGAGATTCAGGGCGTTCGCGTGTGTTGGGGGTGGTCCACAAACCGGCAGAAACGACCCTATTAGGGCAGTTGTGGCTGAAAGGGGGTATGAAATCGCGGCAAAAAGGGCTGAAATATACCCCCTAACCGACCACAACCTGCCAGATATGCGTCTATCTCCTGGTCGGGGCCGAAGAAAGGGGGTATATCGTAATCCAAGACCGCCAGACTCGGCAAAAAACAGGCAGAATCGTCGGAACCGACGGCCCATCGTGCCCGAAATGGGCAACGAAAGGCGCAGACTTACCCGCGGGATCCGTTGGCGTAGAACCGGGCCAAGGTCTCGTCGCGGAACTCGTCGAAATATCCACCGTCGATCGATGCGCGAATATCGTCAAGCAACTTTACGAAGAAATGCTCGTTGTGAATCGTAGCCAGCGTGAAGCCGTTGAATTCGCGGGCTCGCAGCGCATGATCCACGTAAGCGCGCGTGTAATGCGTGCAGGTGTAACACGTGCAGCCTTCCTCAAGCGGACCGAAATCGTGCTTGAACTGCGCGCGTTTGATGTTGTAGCGGCCGGAGCGGGTGAAAATCGCGCCGTTGCGTCCGCAGCGGGCAGGTGCCACGCAATCAAAGGTGTCTCCACCGTTCTCGACGCACGCGAAAATATCGTCGACCGCGGCAATGCCGAGTACATGGCGGGGGCGGCTCTCCGGCATCGCGTCGCAGATCCAGGCGCAGGTATCGCCGATGATGCGCTTTTCAATCGCACCACCTATGCCGACGCCATCGAAATCAAGGGAAGCGATCTGCTCGGCGGCATGACGGCGCAAATCCTCGTAATTCGCACCCTGCACCACGCCATACAGCGCCTGATACGGCTTGCCCGGGCGTTCTTCGGTGAGCCGCTTGTGCTCCGCTACGCAACGCTGCGCCCAACGGTAGGTGCGCTCGACGGAACGTTCCTGATAGCCGCGCGTGTTCATCAGCGTGGTCAGCTCGTCGAAGGCGAACATGATGTCGGCGCCGATCTTATGCTGGATGCCCATCGAGATTTCGGCGGAGAAACGGTGCAGTGAGCCGTTGAGCGGTGATTTGAAAGTCACGCCGTCTTCATCCACGAACGCAAGACGTTCCTTGCCTTCCGCGATCACGTCGTCGGATTTCATACCGGTCACGTCCATGGCGAGGGTCTTCTTGAATCCCGCGCCGAGGGAAAGCACCTGGAATCCGCCGGAATCGGTGAAGGTCGGGCCGTTCCAGTTCATGAATTTGGCAAGACCGCCGGCTTCGTCGAGCACCTGCTCGCCCGGGCGCTCGTACAGATGGAACGCGTTGGACAGCAGGCATTGCGCGCCGAGATCCTTCATGGTTTCCGGCAGTACGGCTTTCATGGCCGCCTGCGTGGCCACCGGCACGAACGCCGGAGTGTTGATGTCTCCGTGGGGTGTGTGGATCACGCCGGTTCGGCCGTAGCGTGCGCCGTCGCGTCCCTTGCCTTCGGCGGTGCTGGAGAGTCGGGTTTTCTGCTCAAAGTAAAAAGCGCTGCGATCGCCCGGTTTGCCGGGTTCCGCGCCTCGCGGATGTTCTACGAGATTCTTGGAATCGTTGATTTCGGTAAGGCTTGTCATATGCTTCACTTTAGGCGATAGCGAAGATTGCGCGATGTCGTCGGCGATAGAGTCACGGTTTTGCTAACCAATTCATTTGCTGCTTTCAACAAACATTCAGGAAACTTCCAGAGCAGGTATCTTTACTCGTATGTAGCAGTTCGAGCGGCACGAATGCTGAATATGTGGAATGCCGCGAGACGAATAAGGAGCAACAATGGCTGAAGAGAATCGCGAGCAGAACGCCGTGCAGCCGCAGAACGAGCCGCAGCAGTCGGCTGATCAGACGCAGACTTCCGTAACCGAGCCGATCGACGTGCAGCAGCCTACGGTTACCATCCCCACCGCAGAAACTTCCGCGACGCAGACGGCGGACGATACCCCGGATTACGCGTCCGCGGCCGGAGAAAGCACGGTGGTCGGTGCCGCTCCAACGCAACAGTATCGTCCGGCACCGGAATACGGCGCATACGGCCCGACTTCCACGCAGCCTACGCAGGAACAGCCTGCGGCACAGCAGCAGCCTTACGGTGCGCAGAACAACACGCAGCAGAATCACAATCCTTTCTTCGGTAATCCGTACGCGAACAACGCAAACAACGCGAACGGCGCACAGAATTCCAACCAAGGCAATATGCGACCGAACAACGGCAATCCGTTCCTCCGGCCGCAGGGCGGGGCAAACGTGCCGCCGAATGGTTCCGGCACCCCGAACAACGGCAATCCATTCGGCAACCCGTTCGGTAACGCGAGCCACGGCCAGTCCGGGCAGTCCGGCCAGCCGAATGCTCAGGCCGGTCTGAAGTCGAAGACCGCTACCCATGTGGTGACCGCGGTTGTGGCCGCACTGGTCTCCGCGGGCCTGTGCCTCGGCGTCGGTTATGCGGCGATCACCAACGGCTGGGTGCGTGTGCCGACATCGAGCTCGCTGTCGAGCATCAGCTCCAACTCCTCCGGTTCCGGTTCCGCCACGGCCAAGAGCGGTGAGGCCGCCGACTGGGTTTCGGTTGCCAAGGATGTCTCCGACTCCGTGGTGGCCATTCAGGTGGCCACCAGCGAGGGCACGGCTAAGGGATCCGGCGCAATCGTCAGCGACAAGGGTTACATCGTTACGA
Source organism: Anaerovoracaceae bacterium (assembly GCA_963598975.1). Taxonomy (GTDB): domain Bacteria; phylum Actinomycetota; class Actinomycetes; order Actinomycetales; family Bifidobacteriaceae; genus Bifidobacterium. The sequence continues at coordinate 52,918 of CAVBVU010000002.1, read as the reverse complement.
ACAACCACGTGATCTCCGGCGCCCAGCAGATTCAGGTCACGCTGGCCAACGGCACCATCTATTCCGCGCAGATCGTGGGAACGGACACCACCACCGATCTGGCCGTCATCAAGCTCGACAATCCGCCGAGTGATCTGACCGCCGTCGAGTTCGCCGATTCCGACAGCCTTGCCGTCGGCGAGAGCGTCATGGCCATCGGTAACCCGCTCGGCTACGACGACACCGCGACGACCGGCATCATCTCCGCGCTGAACCGACCCGTCACCGTGACCGATGACGACAACAACGCAATCGTCACCAACGCCGTGCAGATCGATGCGGCCATCAACCCGGGCAACTCCGGTGGTCCGACCTTCAACGCGGCCGGACAGGTGATCGGCATCAACTCGTCCATCGCATCCACTGCCAGCTCCTCCAGCACCGCGGGTTCCATCGGCATCGGCTTCGCGATTCCGTCGAACCTCGTCAAGCGTGTGGCCAACGAGATCATCGAAAACGGCTCCGTACAGCATGTGGCGCTCGGCATCACCATCACCAGCTCCTCGGTCGAGGCGGACGGCGTGACCCGCGGATGCACGCAGGTGCAGTCCGTGGTCGACGGCGGCCCGGCTTCCAAGGCCGGACTGAAGGCCGGCGACTCCATCGTGGCGTTCAACGGCAAGGCAGTGAACAACAACTACTCGCTGCTTGGCTATGTGCGTGCCTCCGCGATGAACGACACGGTGACGCTGACCATCGTGCGTGACGGCAACACCATGGATATTGAGGTGACGCTCGATCAGGAGGAGTCGACCAGCAGCAGCTCTTCCAACAGCCAAAATAATCAGAACAACCAGAACAACAACGGACAGAACGGCCAGGGCGATTCCAATAACGGTTACGGATTCTCCGATCCGTTCGGCCAGTGGTAAATCCACACGAACACCGGAAGGTTTGATGCAGCTGACGCAGGTGGCGTAATCAACGCTGTTTGCGTCAGCGGCGATCCAATCCGGTATCCGATTCGCAAGGGTCGTACAAGCAAGGGAAACCGCACTCCGATCGTCGGACTGAAGAAATTCAGATCGATGGTCGGGGTGCGGTTTTCGTATGCGCGAGGATCGAAAGAAGCGCTGTAGCGACGTGTTTGTCGTGTTCCGTGTGAATGCTTCCGATATGACGTCCGATGCGAGATATTTCGTTGCGACACGTTCCGACGCGAGTTACCGAGACTTTCGGCTGATCAAAAATCGGCATGGATCGCAACGCGCGCAATCGCGGAACCTGTGAAAATCGCAGACGTTTGCTACGCTGAATACTATCTTTTTACGCCGTGTATCGATGGTCCGCTTCGGCGGGGCGCCGGTGGGTTAACAAGGCGTCCGATACGAGCGTAAGGAGATTCTATGCGTAGAATCATCGATCTTTGCAAGCGGGTTCCGTTGTTGCCCATCACCGTCGTCGCCGCGATTCCGTTGGCATTGCTGGGATCATGGCGTCCGTGGGGTGCAGATGCCGTCCATTTTGGGCCGTTCAACCCCGGAGTCGGGCAATGGATTGTGATCGCACTCGTACTGTATACAATCATCGTCACAGTGCGCGGCATGATAGACGACTTGCGTAACGGACAGGTCGGTGTGGATCTGCTGGCGGTTGTTGCGATCGCTTCGACGGTTGCGGTGCAGGAATACTGGGCCGCTTGGGCCGTGGTGCTGATGATCTCCTCGGGCGAGGCGATAGAGGAATTCGCGCAGTCGAAGGCGGAAGGGAACCTGACCGCGTTGATCGACGCGGCCCCGCGAACCGCGCATGTTGTTGCGCTGCCCGGATTGCACGGGCATGTGCATGCGTCGGGCGACGAGCATGCCGCAAGCGTTACCCAGGACGGATTCAGGCAAGCCGTCAAGACGCAGGATTCCAACGAAGCGGACACTTCCCGTGGAACCGCCGGTGAGCATTTCGAAACCGTTGCCGTGGAAAACGTGAAACTTGGTGATGTGATTCTCGTGCTTCCCGGCGAAACCGTGCCGGTCGATGGCGAGCTGCTGTCGGGCGTTGCAACGTTGGATTTGAGCAATATCAACGGCGAACCGGTCCCGCGTGAAGTGTTCGCAGGAGCCCGGGTCATGTCGGGCGCGGTCAACGGCTCGACCACGCTGACCATGCGTGCCACGCAGCTTGCCCAGGATTCGCAGTATCAGAAGATTCTGGAACTGGTCTCGTCCGCACAGGAATCGCGTCCGGCGGTCGTGAAGACCGCGGACGTGCTTGCGGTGCCGTTCACGATTCTCTCCCTTGCGATTGCGGCGATTGCATGGATTGTTTCCGGTACTCCGCTGCGATTCGCGCAGGTGCTGGTATTGGCCACTCCCTGTCCGCTTCTGATCGCGGCACCGGTCGCGTACGTTGCGGGAACCGGACGCCTTGCCAAGGCCGGTATTCTCATCAAAGCGCAGGATGTGCTGGAAACCTTGGGAAAGGTGTCGCATATCTTCTTCGACAAAACCGGCACCCTCACCGTCAAACAACCGCAGGTCGTGCGCGTGGAGAAACCGTTCGTAACGAAATCGCCGTTCGACGAGGATCATATTCTCATGATGGCCGGCATTGTGGAAGGCTATTCCGTGCATATTCTTTCGAAGGGCATAGCGGCGGCCGGCAAACGTGCCATGAACGACCTGTATTCGCGTTACGAACACGGCCAAAGGTTGTGCGCGGAACGTAATATGCCGGGCCATGGACGCGATTATCCGGTAGTGAAGAACATCGTCGAGGAATCCGGCAAGGGAGTTTCCGGAGAAGTGAACGGGCATGACGTGCGCGTCGGCAGGTTCGCGTACGTCACGGCGGACGAATCCGGATTCACGCCGGTGTTGCACGGCAAGAATGGCAAAGACGGCAAAGCGACGCCGAAATCGGACGTGAATTCGCTGTTCGCTCCGCTTGAGCCCGACGAAATGGCCGCGTATGTGGCGCTTGACGGCGAGCTGGCGGCCCGAATCGTATTGCGGGATGTGCCGAGGGCAAACGCGAAGGCTTCCCTGCAAAGACTGCACGAACTTGGCGTTTCCGAACTGTCCATGCTTACGGGAGACAAGGCCGCATCCGCGCGAATCATCGCCGAAGAAGTCGGCATCGATGACGTCCAGGCCGAACTGTTCCCGGAAGACAAAGTGGCTGCGGTCAAAAACGCCACCGAAGGCAGGAGCGGGGATGACGAACGTCAACCGTTGTCGGGAGGAATCGTGCAACGGCTGACGGGAACATATTCAACAAGGTCGATCACCATGATGGTCGGCGATGGCGTGAACGACGCGCCTGTTCTGGCGGCGGCCGATATCGGCATGGCCATGACCGACGGCACGTCCACGGCCGCGTCCGAATCCGCACAGGTGGTCATCATGAACGACGACATCGCCTCCGTGCCGCGTGCCATAGCCATCGCACGGCGTACGAAGAAAGTGATGCTTCAAGCCGTGCTCATGGGCCTTGGTCTGGCAGTTGTGGGCATGGTCGCGGCCGCATTCAACCTGATTCCCGTGGTGGTCGGCGCGTTCATGCAGGAGGCGATCGACGTGGTGAGCATCCTTTGGGCGCTCACAGCCCTGCTTGACCGGGAGTAGAGCTGTGAGCAGAGTAGTGCGGGAAAGCAGGAGTAGGGCGGAAAGCTAGGCTGCAAGCGGTAGCGGCGGCAGAGCCAGCGCGGGGCGATTACAGCGAGCTCGGCGAGATTTCGCCCGCGATGGAACGCTTCATCCACATGCCAAAATCCTCGGCGCTCACGCCTTGAGACAGCAGGAAGACGATCTTCGCATACGTGGCTTCCAGCGTCATATCGCCCGAACCGATCGCTCCGGCGCGTGCGATAGCATCGCCCGTCTCGTAATGACCAAGCAGCACTTCGGCCTGCTGGCATTGCGATGCGATCACGACAGGCACGCCGTCATGCAGCACGTCGGCGATCACGTCGGTCAGTCCCGGCTCGTCGCTCGGCACATTGCCGACGCCGTACGCACGCAACAGCACCGCTTCGGGATGCGGGGACAGCATCGCGGCAAGACGATCGGCGCTGATGCCGGGAGCCATGTCGATCACGGCGACGTCGTGACGTGCGTACGGCTTCGGATCAGCCCAACCGCAGCCTTCGCAATCGCCCGCATACCAATGCCACGGGGTGCCGGTACGTGCCAGTGGACCGGTGGAAGGCGCCGAAAAACCTTCGAAAGCCCAGCTTGACGACTTGCTCACGCGGTTTCCGGCAAACAGATGATGTCCGAAAAACAGACCGACGCCATGGAATCGTCCGCTCATCGCGGCATTCAGCGCACCGGTGACGTTCGCGGTGGCATCCGACTCGATCTTGCCGAGCGGATGCTGCGAACCCGTAAAAATAACGGGCTTGCTGAAATCCGTCAACGCGTACGACAATGCCGCGCTGGAGTAGCTCATCGTATCGGTGCCGTGCAGCACGACGAAAGCGTCGGCGCCGTCGGCGTGGGCACGCAGATCGTCGGCTATCGTCTGCCAATTGTCGGGCGTGGCGTTCGACGAATCGATCAGTGGGTCAAGCTCGGTGAACGAGAACAGGCTCGGATCCATATGCGCGTCCTCAAGCAGCCGGAACAGCCATCCACGGGTGTCGGCGCCCGGAACCAGACCGTTCGGCGAATCGATCATGCCGATCGTGCCGCCGGTGTACGTGATATGAATGCGCATAGTCTTCCTCCTCATCGAAATCCCAAATAAAAAAGTGGACGGTTGATTACCTTCCGTCCACTTTAGCGACTTGCCTGATTCTTACCTTCCCTCAGTCCGATTTCGATTCGGCGACAGATTGATTACGGTTCGATCTTAGGCCGATTTCGATTCGGTTGGGAGTTGCCACAGGCTTTTGCGAGCTTTACTTTCCGGGCGTCTGCATCGTTTCCAGAACGTCGGGAATGTCGTTGTCGTTGTCGTCGAGCATTTCGTCCATCAGATCGCCGTTGATGCGGCCGCGTACGTAGAACCAGCCGGCCACCATGGCGATGACGATCACGAGGAACATCAGCAGCGTCCAACGGCCGGCGGCGCTGGTGAGATTCGACAGCACGACCACGGCGAAGAACAGCAGGGAGAGATAGTTGGTGTACGGAGAGCCCGGCATACGGTATTCAGGACGGGTCTCCTCACCCGCCTTCACCTTCTTGAGGAACGCGAGATGCGTGACGAGGATGCAGGCCCAGGTTCCGGCGATGCCGATGCCAGCCAGGTTCATGACGATCTCAAAAGCGTCGGACGGCAGCACCGCGTTCAGCACGACGCCGATCAGACCAAGTGCGGAAGTGATGATGATGCCGCCATACGGCACATGATGCTTGTTCATACGTGCGGCGAACTTCGGGCCGGAACCGGCCACCGCGAGCGAGCGCAGCGTACGACCGGTGGAATACAGGCCGGCGTTCAGCGAGGAAAGCGCCGCGGTCAACACCACGACCTGAATCACGTCGGCGGCATGCGGGATGCCGATGCCGGAGAAGAACGTGACGAACGGCGATTCGTTCGACGAGTAGGCGCTGTACGGCAGTACCAGCGCCATCAGTACAACGGAACCTACATAGAACACGAAAATACGGATGATCATGGAATTGATGGCCTTCGGCAGCACCTTCACGGCGTCCTTCGCCTCACCTGCGGCCACGCCCACCATTTCAGTGCCGCCGAACGCGAACACTACGCCCAGCGTCAGCGCGAACACCGGCGCGATGCCCATCGGGAACAGACCGCCGTTGTCGGTGATGTTGGCAAGGCCGGCATGGGAATCGCCAACCTGCGCACCGGTCACAATGGCCCAAATGGCAATGACCATGAACGCGACGATGGTGGCCACCTTGATGGCCGCGAACCAGAACTCCGCCTCACCGAACATCTTCACGCTCAACATGTTCAGCACGAACACAAGAGCCAGCGCAATCAACGCCAGCAGCCACTGCGGTACATCCTGGAAAGCCTTCCAATAGTGGCAATACACGGCCACTGCGGTGATGTCGGCCATGACGGTGACCGACCAGTCAAGGAAGAACAGCCAACCGGTCACGTACGCGCCCTTCTCACCAAGGAACTCACGTGCATACGAGACGAAAGCACCGGAAGACGGGCGACGGATCGCAAGCTCACCCAGCGAACGCACCATCAGGAACGCGAAAATGCCGCACACCGCGTAAGCGATCGCAAGTCCCGCGCCACCCTGTGAAAGACGGCCGCCAGCACCCAGAAACAGACCGGTGCCGATCGAGCCGCCGATCGCGATCATCTGAATATGACGCGGCTTGAGATCCTTCGCATAGCCGGCATCGCTCTTATCCTGCTTCGTTGCCTTCAACGAAGACGAATCATTGGAACTACTCATAATCAGCTGTTCCATCCCTCTCACATGTTGTAGTTCGGCCAGAATCGACCGCACTGTGCGAAAATGTCCGTAAGCATTATATGGGTTGTGTACAACTTGTGTAGAACGAGCGTGCAAATCGCGAAAAAGAGAGGTTCCGACCCTGTTGGAAATGCAGGGAATATATTAGGCTAGAGCGCGTGACTGAAACTAATGAACTTCGTATCGCAGTAATCGGCGCCGGTCCTGCAGGCGTCTACTCCTCCGACATTTTCCTGCGCCAGCTGGGCAAGCTCGGCGAAGAACTGGGCCTGGGAACCAAGGCCCGCATCGACCTGTTCGAAAAGCTGCCGGTGCCGTTCGGCCTGGTACGTTACGGCGTGGCTCCCGACCACCCCTCCATCAAATTCATCGCCAGCGCACTCGAAAAGACGCTCGACAACCCGGACATCCACCTGTATTGCGACGTGGAATTCGGCAAGGACGTGACGCTCGACGAACTGCTCGAACGCTACGATGCCGTGCTGTTCGCCACCGGTGCCGTGGAAGACAAGCCGCTTGGACTGCCGGGCGCCGAACTCGACGGCGTCTACGGTGCCGCCAAGTTCGTGGAATGGTATGACGGATATCCGACCGGCGCTCGCGAATGGCCGTTGGAAGCCGAAGAGGTGGCCGTGATCGGCGGCGGCAACGTGGCCATGGACGTGGCCCGCGAGCTCATGCGCAACGCCGACGACCTGAAGGAACGCACCGACATTCCGGACAACGTGTATGAAGGCATCAAGGGCAATAAGGCTAAGGTGCTGCATCTGTTCATCCGCCGTGGCGTGGCCCAGGCCAAGTTCTCCGTGCAGGAGCTGCGTGAGATGGAGAAGCTGCCGGGCGTGCAGCTGATCATCAACGAAGACGATTTCGACCTTGATGAGGAAACCATCGAGGAAGCCGGCAAGGACAAGCTCACCCGTCAGATGGTCGAGGAGCTGTTCACCATCCGTGAGATGGCCGAAGACATGGAAGACGACGGCGACACCGACTTCGAAGGCAATCCGGCGGACCGCAAATATTACGTGCACTTCAATGCCGCTCCGGTCGAGGTGCTCGGCGAGGACGGCAAAGTCGTCGGCATTCGTGTGGAGAAGACCGAAACCTCCGCTGACGGCAAGATGAGCCGTACCGGCGAATTCGAAGACTACCCGGTGCAGGCCGTGTACCACGCGATCGGCTACAAGCCGGCCACCGCTCCCGGCATCGCCTACGACGAGCGTCATGCGCATCTGGCCAACGCCAATGGCGACGGCCGCATCACCACGGACGCCGAGTCCGGTGAAGTGCGCGAACGCCTGTATGCCACCGGTTGGGCCAAGCGCGGTCCGGTGGGCCTGATCGGTTCCACCAAGTCCGATGCGCTGCTGATCGTGACCAACATGCTTGAGGATCTTTCCAAGGCCGCGGAAGGCGGACGCGTGGCCGCCGACCGTGATCCGGAATCCATCGACCGACTGCTTGCCGAGCGCGGCGTCAAGCCGATCGACTTCGCCGGCTGGAAGAAGGTCGACGCTTTCGAACGTTCCGAAGGCGCGAAGGAAGGCCGCGAACACAAGAAGGTGATCGACCCGGAGCAGATGCGCGCTCTAGCCCACGCCTGATTTCGCCATTTTATTTGGTTGAATCTGGTTGAATCTGGTTGAATTCGATTGAGCTCGACCGACGTGGGTTCTCACGTTGACTACGTAAGTAACGGCTCCCGGACATCGGTTCGGGGGCCGTTGTGCATTGGTCTGCTGGCAGCCCCCAACAACTCGGTGATGGCCAGCGAATATCCAGCAAAATATCAGACTGCGTACTTACCCTTGGGCCGTATGGATGGCAATTTGCGTGTGCATGGGCATTGCAACGGCTTGAAGACGACGATGCTCTTCGCTCTGATGTGGGGCGTCATCATGCTCATTTGGTGGGCCACTGGTGGCAGCCAGCGCACGTTGGGCGTCTACATTCTCATCGGCATCGGATCGACCTTCATCTCGTACTGGTTTTCCGACAAACTCGCCATCGCGTCGATGGGTGCGCGGGCCGTCAGCGAGCAGGAAGCGCCGATGCTGTACAAAATCGTGCGCGAACTTTCGGCGAAGGCCGGCAAGCCGATGCCGCGAATCTATATCGCGCCGACCATGAGTCCCAACGCGTTCGCAACTGGCCGCAACGAGCGTCATGCTGCGGTCTGCTGCACGCAAGGCATTCTGCAGATGCTCAACGAGCGCGAGATTCGAGGCGTGCTCGGCCATGAGCTCATGCACGTGTACAACCACGATATTCTGACTTCCGCAATCGCATCCGCAATGGCCACGGTAATCACGTATCTCGGCTATTCGCTCATGTATTTCGGAGGTTCCTCCTCCCGCGACGAACGCGACGGTTCGTCTTCCGGTGTGGGATTGATCGGCGTGCTGTTGAGCACGATTCTTGCGCCGATTGCGGCTTCCTTGATACAAATGGCGATTTCGCGTACCCGAGAATACGATGCCGACGAGGACGGCTCGTTGTTGACCGGCGATCCCGAGGCGCTTGCTTCCGCGCTGAACAAGATTTCGTACGGTGCCGCCGAAATGCCGATGGACAAGACCGCTGGAACGCAGTCGATGGCGGCGATGATGATCGCGAATCCGTTCTCTGCGGAGGGATTCTCTCGTCTGTTCTCCACGCATCCGCCGACCGCCGATCGTATTGCGCGTCTCATGCAGATGAGCCAGGAAATGAAGATGCAGGGCGTGCAGTCCGGTTATGCCGGGTATTCCGGGTATGGAAATGGTGGTTATGTGCAGGGTGGGTATTCCCAGGGAGGGTACGCACAAGGTGGGTATTCGCAAGGTGGACGCCCGCAGGGAGGATATGCTCCGCCGCGTAGGTGATATGCGTTTTGCTGACGATTGCCGGTAATCGCAGGTGATCTCGGATGGTTACGGATCGGCTTTGCGGATGATTCGAGATTTGCAGGTAATCGCTGGTATGCACAATCGCGAGTATGCGCAATCACAGGCATGCAGATAATCCGCATACCAATCCGCATATCGGGAAGCGCGTATGTTGCCGCCTTCCGACGTGATAGACTTTCTCTTCGTGCCCAAAAGGCACATTTTGCGGATGTAGTTCATCGGTAGAACGAAAGCTTCCCAAGCTTTAGAGGCGGGTTCGACTCCCGTCATCCGCTCCATTTTTCTCGATGCCGGAATTGCGGCTTCTGATTATTCCAACGATTTCCGATTATGCGAAGCTGGTGAAGGTGCTTAACGCCATTGGTGACCTCGATTTGGGTGTGGAGAGTTTCGCGGACAACAAGATCGACGCGTTCGGTGACGCCTACGAGTATCTGATGACCATGTATGCGGGCGAACGCGGGCAAGTCCGGTGGTGAGTTCTTCACTCCGCAGGAGGTCAGCGAACTGTTGACCCGCATCGCCACCCATGGCAAGACCGAGGTGAATAAGGTCTACGATCCGGCGTGTGGTTCGGGTTCGTTGCTGCTGCAATCCATCAAGGTATTGGGCAAGGAGCATGTTCGACAAGGGTTCTATGGGCAGGAGAAGAATCTGACCACATACAACCGTGCCGCATCAACATGTTCCTGCACGATGTGAACTACGATCACTTCAACATCGCATACGGTGAGAAATCCACGGCGTCGTTGCTGCTCGCGCTCATGTACCTTGTGAGCCACATCGAAGGCGGTGACGAGTATTCCGCTGAGATACGGCGTTTCCTCGACGTCGACGACGAATACGTCACCGGAATCGCAACTGCTCTGCACTGGGAATAGGTCGATGCGATTCCAGCATCGCATCATCGCAAGTTTTCAGGCGGGCCAGAGAAGCTAGCCGCAGGGTTCCCTGTCTCTTCTTTTGTAAAGCGCATGCACATCGGGGTATGCCTTGTAAGGCACTCCGGCGATATCCACCTGATGCTCCATGATGGGGTCATGTTTGCCGTAGAGCAGCAGCTTGCCCGGTCTGACGGCGAACATCTTTTCGGCAAAGGACAAGTCCAGTTCGGACTCGGTGGCTGCGCATCCCAGCGTGCTTGTGGCGCACATCACTCCCGGCGGAACACTGCCCAGACAGCTGATGGTTTCGGGGGACCCGCATCTGAGGTTTTGCACGACCTTGACGCCATTTACGGCCAATACCGCTGTATACAGCTGGTTGACCAGCATGACCGCGCGCTGCCATTCCGGATCCATATCCGAGGTGACGGTGAGATCCGAACCGACGGCACCCATATACCTCCGATATTCCGGAATATCGTCAAGAACGTTCTCCAAACGCGGATATATCCGCGCGTCACCGGTAAACAGGCAGAGCACGGTATGCGACGGGTCGTGAACGAAGCACGCCTTGCGGTCCCGGTACGGTACCATGAGCGTCGGCCATTCATCCAAGTACGCCTGCGGTTCCAGAATCGGAAAACCCTGAGGGTCGAACCGGATGCCCCGACCATTGAGATAGTCGGCATAACGGTCGATGAGGCTTTCGAATGACGCTATGGATCGGTTCATGCCGCCCTTCCCATGACGGGGAGCTTCATGACGCGGATTTGCGCATCGGGGATTTCGCATTGCATCAGGCGCAATGCCTGAAGCAGGCGATGCTCATGGAACCGTTGTACCGCTTCTCCCTGGAAACGGGGGCGACAGTCGTCGATCACGGCAACTCGACGGCAGCCAGCCAATGATGCTTTGATTCGTTTCCAGTCCGCGTCGTTCTGCACGGCGAACAATGCCGAAAGGCGGATGCTGCGCTGTTTGCCGTCGATGTCGAATAGGCAGTAAGGTGTGCCCGCCTCCGGCACCAGAGGGTCGTAAGGAACCGTCTCCGCGGCGACGGCGGCTGGTCTGCCGTCCCAGAACGTGCCGATGAGATCATAGGTTGATTTCATGTTCGCCGCCTTGCCTAGAGATCGAAGACTATGCCGGTGTTCAGCTCGATGGACTTGTTGGCGAACTCGACAAGCTTGCGGTAGATCGTTTCGAGCCGTGGGTTGACCGGCTCCCTGAGCCGCTGTTCGAGCCATCCAAGCATGAGCTTGCATTGCTCGGCGTTGAGGTAGTCCACGTCTCCGGGGTCGATGAGCGAGTTGCACAGCCGGTCTATCGGATTGATGAAGTCTTCGTCCAGAAGGTCTTCATCTTCTTCGGTCAGTTCAAATGATTCTATTTGTCCCGGCTTTGCTTGGAAGGTTTCGGGAATGTAGCCGTAGTAGTCGAGACCTTCAAGACTGAGAATAAGGATAAGTTCCATGATTACATTTCCTTTCTTTTGAGGATTTTGAAATGAGTTTCCCTATTGCCTCCAGATGTTCCATCGAGCTTGACGTTTTTCTTCGCTTTCTTGTCGTACACGCGCAGGTATCCGGACACCATGTCCGCGTCAACCCTCCATCGGGCGTTCTCGAACACGTACTTGACGCCTTTTCTGCGCCCTTGGGCGCCGGGCGTGAACTGGTTGACGATCTCATTGAGGTCGACCGGCTGCTTCTTCCAGTTCTCGTTCCACTTCGCCTCACGATCCTTGCTCCGGTCATAACGCTCCCTGTCCACCGTGGAATTGGGAACGTCGTTGCTGATGTAGCTGCGCGAACTATCCGAATATCGCTGTTTGCTATCTGACATATGCCATATGTCCTTCCTCGCGGCGTTTCGCCGCGCGTCGTCTTGAAGATGCACTCGTGTTGTAAAAATGCGGTGCACTTAATCCATTCGCATGAATGGGTGATTCAGACGGTGACACAATGGCACTTGCAGGATGCTCCATTGTGAGACCGTCTGAGTACACGGTGCGCGAACTTGCCGGTTCGCACACCGTTTTTTATTGCATGATCTGTATCAGGTCAACCGGTTCCTCCTCTCGTTGTTTCAGCAGCAGACCCCGCTTGTAGAGCTCGAGGATGCTGTCGTCAATCTCCCTATCGTCTCGGCGATGCCGCAGCCAGTTCGAATGCTGTTTGAGGGCGTTTGCCGCACATTCCATGGAAATGCCGAAATGTTGGGCGATCTCCTCAACGGTCGTGAGGCCCAGTTCCTCAACAAGTACCGGAGGTGCTATGGCGTACTTTGCGAAGAAATTCGCCCCGGTTTCCGCGAGTTCGCTGTCCTGGAAGTGTTTAAGCAGAAGATGGCCGGTCTCGTGCAGCTTGGTGAAGCGGACTCGTCCTGGATTCTCCTGGAGATTGCAGGCAACGAAACAGAGGTTTCGACCGTTCTCGGTGAGCGTGAACGAAAGGCCGCTCGGACAGCGGCACAGCGTCGCCGGATCCTCCAGGTATACAGTTTGGTAGGGCAGCAACTGTATTCCATGGGCGTCCATCAGCTCTGACGGGTCGACGGGCAGCCTGATGTAGCCGAGCTTCTGGAACGCGTCTGCTACGTTCCGTTTCAATTCCCGGTAGAACGATGGATCGTCAACCTTGTAGCCCGTGATCGCCTTCCTTTCCTCTTGCAGCTAGCAACGTCATGATGAGGTCCCGTGTCTCCTCGTCGCTGAGGTCGCCGCCGTGTCTGGCGCAGTACGCCTTGATCGTGCCATACGGGGTTTTGATGGACGATTCCGGCAGCCCCAGCAAGTATTCCGACGTGGTATGCAAAGCGGTGGCTATGTTGGCGAGGGTGGCGGATGCCGGTTTCCGTTCCCCTGAGAGATATTTCGAAATGTTCGGCTGTGTCGTGTTGGCCCGCGCCGCCAGTTGCGACTGATTGAGGCCATGCCGCCTCATGAGCTCGCGCATCCTTTCACCAAGTGCCGCCGTCATCAGTTTTCCTTTGTCCTTGAGCCAATGAGCTCATGTTCACTTTCTTCACGGCAACGAATATACCATAATTATTCCTTTTGGAATAATTATACGTGGAGATGCGTCCAGTGACCTCTATCATCGGCCTCTCTGCGGGGCGGATGACAGGTGAAGGCGGATCTGGAGGGGAGTTTGACATGCATCCGTCACGATATGACGCGACTGCTCGGACATATGTTTTTAACAGAAGCTTCATGTTATGCGGAATGATGTGGGCATAAGTGTTCTTGAGCAGGAGACAAAGGCATTAACGTTCATCCAGCGTTGGAGTGGACGGGGCGACGAAGAACAGGAAACCCAACGATTCTGGATCGACCTGCTCCAGAGCGTCCTCAACGTGCAAAACACAACCGAAATCATACTGTCCGAATACAAAACCGTAAGCGGCGACTTCATCAACGCTGGCAAGCAGATGCTCGCTGCCCGCGCGAATCATCCCGGCCAATCATTGGACTACCTGTACGATCCCACATTCATGCCAGCCGACCTACGCAAAACGCGCGACAGTCTGAACAAGATGGCGGACGTGGTGCTCGGCGCGGAGAAACCCTGCAAAACTGAGGGCAAACGTTTACGAATGCCATTCGATCGATGTGCGGAGATGACAGGACGGGCCGCGAAATGATGGTGGCTGATTTATTTGATGGCGGCTGGCTGCGCACAACCGGGAGATACGGCCGTTTTCTCCTGGTTGTGCACAGCGGGCGCGCGGACCATTTCGACGTGTGAGTCGTAAATCGTTGGAAAATGGCCGTTCTTGCATTGCGTAAAAAGAACGGAACGCGATGGCAAATACCCCCTTTCGGCCACAACTAGTGAGATATGGCCGTATCTCGCAGTTGTGCGTAAAAAGGGGTGGTCATAGGGTGGCATACCGGCGTTATCCGAGGTACGCATGCTGAGGGTTTCCCATTTTGGCCAAGTCGTCACCTATTCCAGGGTGACGTTGGGCGTGAATTATTCTAGGGTGACGTTGGGCATGAATGTGGAAACGATGAGTTCGGTGAGCTCGTCGATCGGCATGGGGTCCGGGTCTGCGAGCCATGTGCGTACCAGCGCGATGACGCCCGAAAGGTAGAATTCCCTTAAATATTCGCCTGGCTTGCCTTCGCTGTGTCCACCTTCGGCCAATGCGAGAATCAGAGGTGACGCGAATTCCCGAATCTTGTTCGCAAAGTCCGGGTCGCCATGCGGTCCGAGCAGAATCGCGATATACGGGGCGTCTTTGCGCGTCTGCTCAAGGAACGCCGCGAGATTAATCCGTACGCTGCCGCTTCCGTCCGTCCCTATCACCTGCTCATCGATCACGTCGGCACGTTGCGCGATCAGCCGTTCCTCCTCGCGTTCGAGCAGGTCGCGTACGCCGTCGTAGTACAGGTAGAACGTTGCGCGATTGTAGCCTGCCAAATCGGTGATCTGCTTGACGGTGATTTTTTCGACCGGCTGTTTGGAATACAGCTTCCAGAACGCGCCGCAGAGCTTTCGTCTCGTGCGTTCCGTGACTTCCGGCTGCTTCATGACCATGATCGCGTATCTCCTCTCGATTGCTTTGCGACGCCGTGTTGCGACAACATATTTCGCAACGTCGCATCGCGCGACACGCCGTCGTACGATAAGGCGCATTCTCATTTCCGTCCACCGCCGTGCGTGCCGTCATTCCTTGTGTCGTAAGGGATGGTGCGCAACATCATACGACATCATGTCGAACGATGTTCATTGATGAACGAAATCACCCCGCCTATCGTGCTCATTCGACGACATAACGTCTACTGATACAAACCGTATTTCCAATGGTTATCGCAAGTTGTTGCGTCAATTGCTATACGGTGGCCAGAAAGGAAAATCATGTCTGGAATCAAGTTCGAAACCAAATGGCTCGCCCCGCTGGGTGTGCTATGCGCGTTCCTGGTGCTGTGGAGCTTCATGTTCTTTCCGATGCTCAACGGAACGCCGAAAAATGTGCCCTACGCAGTTCTCTCTTTGGACGAGGGCGCAACCAGCATGGGTACCACGGTGAACGTCGGCGATCAGCTCGTAAGCAAACTCACCGATCCCGATGCTGCGGCCACGCTTTCCACCGCAAGCACATCCTCTTCGGACGGGGATTCCGAGACACCCATCAAGTGGACCGTGCTCAACAGCCAGCAGGAATTGGACGAAGCCATGAACGGCAACGATTATTACGGCGCGATCGTGATTCCCAAGGACTTCACCGCCAAACAGCTCGCAGCCAAGCAGTCCGAAACCCAGACTGAGGCCCAATCCACTCAATCGGACCAAAGCGATTCGGCCGCTGACAAGCCGACCATCGAAATCATCACCAACGGCGCGAAGAACGCATCCGTTGCCCAACAGCTCTCCACGCAAATGAGCAACACCCTCGAGCAGCTCGGCGTGAACGTGAAATCCACCACCGTGCACGGCTACGATCTGGGCACCACGGCCGGCGCCCAAATGATCGGCCAGCTGTCAGTCGCGCCGACCATCGCCATGAGCGCCAGCTGCATCATGATCATGTTCAGCATGACCCGCGCCGGCAAGAACGCATCTCGTAAGGAACGCCTCGCACGATTTGGCATCCAAGTCGGCTACGCGCTGGTCCTGTCCGCCGGCGTGGCGGGTCTCGCATGCTTCCTTATGGGTGTCATTGGCGGTATGACCGCGCCGTTCGCCACCATCTTCCCGTTCCTGTGGATGGCCAGTTTCTGCATCATGAGCATGCTGATCGGCCTTATGACATTGTGCTTCCCGATTGGCGTCATCGGCATGGTCGCCCTCATGGGCACGATGAGCTGCGCCTACACCGCGCCCGAAATGCTGCCCACGTTCTTCCATGACTGGATCTATCCGTGGTCGCCCGCACGCTATGTGGTCGACGGCGTCAGAAGCGTCATCTTCCTCGGCGACGGCGCGTTCAACGCCAGCCTTGGCGCGCTGTCCGTCTGCCTGATCATCGGACTGGTGGCCGCGGCAGTCGGACTCGCTCTACCCGTCGCACACAATAAAACCGACGCCGTTGCAAACGCGGCAACGGCGTGATCGTACGTAACTTTTACGCCGAATCGCGCTTTTCCGCGGCAAGGGAACGTCACATGCGTTGCGTGCGCTGCGTACGTCACATGCGCTGCATACGTTGCATGTATTGCATACGTCACGTACGTTACATGCTGGCAAGCTGTTCGATGGTCACGAATGTATAGCCCTGCTTCTTCAGATCGTCGATGATGCCGGGCAACGCCTGCACGTCCTGCGAACGATCGCCGCCACCGTCATGCATCAGCACAATCGCACCATTGTGCGCATTGTTGAGCACGGTATCGTGAATCGCCTGAGCGCCCGGCATCTTCCAATCCAAAGTGTCGATATCCCACAGCACATTCATGCTGACTACGCCCGCGGCCTGCTTCCACTGGTCAACGCCGAACGAGCCGTACGGCGCGCGCATGACGGTGGTCTCAACCCCGGAGGCCGCTTTGATGTTGTTGAAGCCCTCCTGCAATTCGGAACACAACGCATTGGCGTCCAAATCCGGCAAATACGCATGGGTGTTGCTGTGGCTCGCCACCTGATGGCCCTCATTCAGCATGCGCTGCTCCAGATTCGGATACGCCGCCGCCGACGTGCCGACATCGAAGAACGTGGCCTTCACGCCCTTCGACTTCAGAATGTCGAGAATCTGTCCGCTGTACTGACTCGGTCCGTCATCGAACGTCAACGCGATCACCTTGCTCCCGGCCGGACGGGGAGTGCGCGACTCGACCACCAGATCCTGAGGCTCCTCCACAACCCCTTTGTCAACCCGCTTCTGCGACTTCTCGCCGACCCAGACCTCTTTCTTGCCGTCCTTGCCCTGCTGCTTGAGTTCCTGCAACGGACCATTATTGAGATTGATGTTCGTGCCATGCTCCACGGTCTCGTATTCCACGGTATGGCCCTCGGTCTTGTCTCCACCGGATTCAACGGTTATCTCGGCATTCTCCGGCATGCGCTCGCTGTCGTAAGTCTCGGGCGCCACGGTATTGCCGTTGATCTTGACGACGATCGATTCGCCGCCGGTCTCTTCCAGCACTTCTCCGGCAACGTCGAGAAGACGGCCGGGCTTGGCATTGAAATTGTTGTTTTCCGAAAGCAGCGTCGCGATTGTCGTATCGACTCGGATCTGCCGATCGATGGTGTTCACGGTAACGGGAATGCGACGTAGATGGTAGTGCCATGCGTACAGTCCTCCGGAAGCGACCGACAGAAAAGCGATCAGAGCCACTATCGATAGGGTGATGCGAAGCCACGAAGGTCGTTTCCGCCGCACGTGGGCGTGGTCGTCGAAGGACAGTTCCTCAATGTCGTGTTCCAAACTCATTTTTTACTTCTCTTTCAAACGCCTCGGCATCACATCGACGGGGGCAATACGTCAATTGTATGTGACGATGCTTCCCCTTTCCTCCCACTATGTGCCTCTGTCATGTTGCCGGACATAATGGAAGCATGACTATCGCAACTCCTGAACGTTATGCCGAAATGCTGGATGCCGCGCAACGTGGCGGATACGCGTACCCTGCAATCAACGTGACCAGCACACAGACCCTGAACGCGGCCCTGCAAGGCTTCGCGGAAGCGGAATCCGACGGCATCATCCAGGTGTCGGTGGGCGGTTCCGCGTATTTCTCCGGGCAGAGCGTGAACGATCGCGTGGTAGGCTCCCTGGCGTTCGCGGCGTTCGCTCATGAGGTGGCCGCGCACTATCCGAACATCACGGTCGCGCTGCATACCGATCATTGCGCGAAGCAGTATCTGGACGAGTGGGTTCGCCCGCTGCTCGCGCATGAGGCCGAACAGGTACGCCGAGGCGAGGACCCGACGTTCCAGTCGCACATGTGGGACGGTTCGACGGTGCCGCTGGAGGAGAATCTTGATATCGCGGCGGAGCTGTTGGAAAAATCCGTGAAGGCGCACACCGTGCTGGAAATCGAAATCGGCGCTGTCGGTGGTGAGGAAGACGGTCATAGCGCGGAAATCAACGAAAAACTGTATTCCACGCCGGCCGACGGCGTGCGCGTGGCCGAACGGCTGGGATTGGGCGAGCATGGTCGCTATATGGCCGCATTCACGTTCGGCAACGTGCATGGCGCGTATAAGCCGGGTGTGGTGCAATTGCGTCCGAAGCTGCTGCGCGATATTCAGTCGGAAGTGTGGAACGCGGCGTATGACGGCCGATTGGGAAGCATGGATTCCGCGCACGTCGCCGCATGCGCTCTGCCGGATATGCCGGAAGGCAAGCCGTTCCCGCTGGTGTTCCACGGCGGGTCGGGCTCAAGTGCAGAAGAGATCGCGGAAGCGGTCAGCTACGGCGTGGTCAAGATGAACATCGATACGGACACGCAGTACGCGTTCTCCCGTTCGATTGCCGGACACATGTTCCGCAATTACGATGCGGTGCTGAAGATTGACGGCGAGGTCGGCGATAAGAAGCTGTACGATCCGCGTTCGTGGGGCCGTGAGGCGGAATCTGCGATGGCGGCCCGCGTTGTTGAGGCGTGCAAGCAGCTCGGTTCCGCAGGACGTGCGCTGAAATAGCGAATCAGCGGGATCTGCGGGCGAACCAGAGGTTGATGAGCGAGCCTGTGACCACCAAAGCTACGCCGATCCAGAACGGAACTCCCAATGCCACACCCAGCAGAAGGGTGCTGCAGGCGGTGGAGAAAACGGGAGTCGCGTACGACGCGATCGCAAGCGTTTCCATGCTTCCATGCAGCATGCCGTACCCCCAGCAGGAATATCCGCCGGCAATGGATACGGCACAGGCGACCAGTGCAACGTAACCGCCGATGCCTGGTGCGGTGGACGGCAATCCCTGGCCCGAGACGAAATGAATGATCCACAGCATTATGGCCACGCAGCAGAAGAAGTATGTCGTGCCGTCGTAGCCTTTGGACATTGCCGGAGTGAAGGTCGCGTAGACCGACCAGATGAACGCTCCGGCAAGAGCCAGCGCATACGGCAGGGGATTCGAGGCGATGTTGCGCAGCGCCTCATGCACATCCAGACTTTCGCCGCCGACGGCCAACGCCACGCCGATCGTGGCCACTATCGCACCGGGAATCGCGGTCAGGACGGCACCTTTGCGAGATGAGATCGCGGCGGTCATCAGCACGAGCAACGTGGGCCACAGATAGTTGACCAGACTGACCTCCACGGATTGGGCGGCGGTGGACGCCAAACCGATCGACAACGAAATCGAAGCTTCATATGCGATGAACAGCATGCCGCCGATCAGCAGGTATTTGCGCGGCGCTTCGCGTACGGGGGCCGGTCTGCGCGTAAGGAACAGCAGCACGCCGCCAACGGTATAGATCAGAGCGGAGCCGAGGGTCGCGCCGAACGATTCGGCGACGAGACGTACCAGACCGGCCATGAATCCCCACAGCACGATGGCGCACAGGCCGATGATGGTGGCGCTGTGCGAGGTCGCATGGCCGAGCAGCGGATTTTTGGATTGGTGTTCCTTCTGCGCCTGATGTTGCTGTTGCGTTTGCTGCACCTGCCGCCCTTGCCGTGACTGCTGGGATGGTTGTGACTGAAATTCGACATTTCCTCCGTCTTGATTCATGCAGCCAACGTTACTTCATGCCGTGAAGCTGCCACGGAATCGCCGTGAGGCCGCGTCGAAGATACCGTGAAACCACCGTGAAACGATGTCGTTCCAAGGTTCGCTCGTACTGAAACGACGGTCCTTCAGTAGAGGGGCCAATGTAGGCTGTTTTCGGTGGAATAAGGCGAGAGCGTGGAGGTTCGTTATGCCGGGAATCGTGTTGATCGGCGCTCAGTGGGGCGACGAAGGTAAAGGCAAGGCTACCGATCTTATCGGCACGAAAGTCGATTATGTAGCACGTTTCAACGGCGGCAACAACGCCGGCCATACCGTGGTGGTCGGAGACGAATCGTATGCGCTCCATCTGCTGCCGTCCGGCATCATCAGCCCGAATACGACGCCGGTCATTGGCAATGGCGTCGTGGTTGATCCGGAAGTGCTGTTCGAAGAGATCGACGGACTGGAAAGCCGTGGCGTGGACTGCTCCCGACTGCTGGTGAGCGAAGGCGCGCACATCATCGCGCCGTACCATCGCGTGCTCGACAAGGTGACGGAACGCTTCCTCGGCAAGCGCAAGATCGGCACTACCGGCCGTGGCATCGGCCCGGCATACGCCGACAAGATCAACCGTGTCGGCATCCGCGTGCACGACCTGTTCAATGCCGACCACCTGAGGGACAAGGTCGAGGCGAGCCTGCACCAGAAGAACCAGATGCTCGTTAAGCTGTACAACCGTCGTCCGATTGACGTTAACGAGGTCACCGACGAGTTGCTGACGCTCGGAGAACGCCTGAAGCCGTACGTCACCAACACTTCGCTGGTGCTCAACAACGCGCTTGACGAAGGCAAGACCGTGCTGTTCGAAGGCGGCCAGGCCACCATGCTCGACGTGGATCACGGCACCTATCCGTTCGTTACCTCCTCCAACCCGACCGCCGGCGGCGCCTGCACCGGTACCGGCGTCGGCCCGACCAAGATCAGCCGTGTGATCGGCGTTTCCAAGGCATATGTGACCCGCGTCGGCGAAGGCCCGTTCCCGACCGAACTGTTCGACGAGTCCGGTGATTGGCTGCGTGCGCAGGGCCACGAATATGGCGTGACCACCGGCCGTCCGCGTCGCTGCGGCTGGTTCGACGCCGTGGTCAACCGTTACGCCTCGCAGGTGAACGGTCTGACCGACATCGTGCTCACCAAGCTTGACGTGCTCACCGGTTTGGAAGAGATTCCGATTTGCGTGGCCTACGACGTTGACGGCGAGCGCCGCGAATACATGCCGACCGATCAGGCGGAGTTCGCTGCGGCTAAGCCGATTTACGAGACCATGCCGGGTTGGTCTGAGGATATTTCCCAGGTGCACGACTTCGAAGATCTGCCGAAGACCTGTCAGGAGTATGTGAAGCGTCTTGAAGAGCTGTCCGGATGCCGTATTTCCGTGATTGGCACCGGCCCCCAGCGTGACCACATCATTCAGATCAATTCGCTTATCGACTGAAATTCCAACGGTTGTAAGAACGCATGTTCGGCCTCGGAAGCAGTAAGGGCGGCCAGTCGAATCCTCCGCAGATCCCACTGGCCCCCGCGAAGCGTGTGCAGGCACGGTTCAATCCATTGGCCGACGGCCTGATCTACCTCGTGGTTTTCGTAGGTGGTTTTCTTGGTGTCGGCCTTCGGCATGTGATGAATATGCTGATGCCACCTTCCGGCTCCGTGTTTGACATGGGTACGTTCGTCTCGAACATACTCGCATGCTTTCTGCTGGCCATGCTGACCGAATACATGGCTTCCGCGTCGTGGATCCGCAAGCGTGTGCGCCAGGTGGCCAGCAAGGGCCTCGGCATGGGATTCGCGGGCGGCCTTTCCACGATGTCGGGCCTTATGGTTTCCACGGTTGAGGGATTGCGTGACCAGCAACCTGTTGATACGTTCGTATATCTCGCCTGCACGTTCGTCTGCGCGTTGATCGCTGCGGCTTTGGGTGTTGCGTTGGTGCGGTTGTTTCTGCCGAAACTTACCGGCAGACACATGACGGATGTCATGGTGGGAGCCACGGGTAATGGTTCGTCTGGTAACGTTCCGGCGCATGGTATGGCGAGTGTTCGCGTGAGCCGGCGGAGGGCGCGTGCCGGAGTTCGTCAGATGAAGGTGGCCGATGTGGCGCATTCCGCCGCTCAGGCGGCGCTTGAGGCCGCCGCGGTGGCGCAGGCGGCGGCCGCTCAGGCCGCTCAGGCCGCACAATCAGCTCAAGCCGATTCACTTGGCATTCAGGAGCCGATCGAGATTCAACAGTCGCAGGCATTGGCGAATCTTGTTGACCCCAATCCGATCACCACGGAAATTCCCTTGGTTGCGGATCCAGCTACGGGGGAGGTCCGCTGATGGTATGGCTCATGTGCCTGTGCGGCGGTCTGGGCGCCATGGCCCGCTACGTGCTGGATGTGTCGATTCAACGCAGCTGGTGCCGTAATTTTCCCATATCCACTCTTGTTATCAACGGGATCGCGGCGTTGTGCGCCGGAGTCGCCGTGATGTCGTATTTTTCGCAATCTGTGGATTCGAGCACCATGGCATTGTTCGTTACGGGTTTCCTTGGCGGATTCTCGACGCTTTCCACCGCCATCAACGAAGTGCTGTCATTGATTCGCAAGAGGCGCTTCGCCATGGCCTTGGGTTACGGCGCGGCAACGGTGCTGGTACCTCTGACCTGCGTGGCGCTGGGCTTTGGACTGGCCTCGCTCGTTCTTTAATGAGGATGCCAACGAAGATGCCAATGAGGATGCCGGGCGCATCGTTCGTTGGAATTTCCGCGTAATTTCCTTGTTACGACTTCCATGTTGTGCGGCGAAAAAGGCCATTGCTTTTCCGGGAGTACCGCGCGTCCGATAGCGAACCGGTTCGAGAATATGTAAAATGGCCGTACTAGTCTGTTAAGTTCCAACGATGCAAATGTAACGGGAAAGAGGCAAATGATGGTCGGCATGCGCGACGTGGCGAAGAAAGCCGGGGTGTCGCTGAGTACCGTCTCGCTGGTGGTCAACAAAACCGGATATGTGTCCGACGATATGCGTGAGCGCGTGCAACATGCCATGACATCGCTCAACTACGTGCCGAACGAACTGGCACGCAACCTGTATCATAACCGCACCAATATGGTCGGCGTGATCGTACCGACCATCCGGCATCCCTTCTTTTCCACGTTCACGGCGCATCTGCAGCACGCGCTCGCCGCACGTGGATTACGCACGATGCTGTGCTCCACAGCCGATGAGGAAAACGGTGAAATCGAATACATCGATATGTTGCGTCGCCGCATGATGGACGGCATCGTGATGAGCGGCCATACGTCGCACGCGCCCGACTACTGGACTTCCATACACCGTCCGATCGTTGCGTTCGACCGTGTGCTGGGAGAAGGCATCGCGTCGATCGGCTCCGACCATGAGCAGGGCGGACGGCTGATCGCCGATCTGTTGATTCGTACGGGCGCCCGCCATGTCGCGATGATCGGCGGTCCGCGTGAGCAATTCTTCGATTTGGATGCGCGCGGCGAGGCCGAGCCCGAATCGTTTGATCTTGGAAATACGACTTTCCCCACGGTACGTTATTACCTTACGTTGGAACAGGAGCTGACGAGGGCCGGCGTGCGGTACGACTATGTTGAGGCCGGTGAGGTCATGGACTTCGACGGCTACTATCGTGCCGTGGAGCATGTGCTGGATAATGCCGGGCCTGACGGCGTCGACGCCGTGGTCAGTTCCGATATCGGTGCCGCGTTCTGTATACGGGAGGCGTTGCGTCGCGGCATTTCGGTTCCCCGCGATTTGCAGGTCGTCGGCTATGACGGCACGTATCTGACCGATGTGGCCGGTATGAAGATGACCGTGGCCGCACAGGATTTCTCCGCGATCGCGGAAGCCGTGGTCGGCCGCATCACGCAGGCGATCGACGATGAGGACGCAGCGGCGGCACGTGCGCCATTGACGGGCGACGGCAAGCCGTTCGAGCCGAATGTGCTGATTCCTGTGTCCATCACCATGGGCGACACCACAAGGGCGGTGCCGCCGGCCGGTAGTCGTTCGTAATTTCCGTGAATTTCGCAGAGATTTCGGCCATTGCGTCCGTTGCGCGCTGGTAGCGCTAACACTGGTCTGACACGCCGATATTTCGTTTCCAACTGGACATATGCAGTCTTTCGGCGGTAATATCGAACCGGTTCGATATTTTGTGACGGCATCGCAGTACACTCGCGTCAAACGATTGTCGTGGGAAATATCGCAAGTGGATTAAAACTTGGAACCGAAGGAGGTCCCATGAAAAACAAAGTGCAGCTCATCACTTATGCTGACCGCCTTGGAGACGGCACCATCAAGTCGATGACCGACATTCTGCGCACCCGTTTCGACGGCGTGTATGACGGCGTTCACATCCTGCCGTTCTTCACCCCGTACGACGGTGCCGACGCTGGCTTCGATCCGATCGACCACACCAAGGTCGATTCGCGTCTCGGCGACTGGGACGACGTCGCGGAGCTTTCCAAGACCCATGACATCATGGTTGACGCCATCGTCAACCACATGAGCTGGGAATCCAAGCAGTTCCAGGATGTGCTCGCCAACGGTGAGGAATCCGAGTACTACCCGATGTTCCTGACCATGAGCTCCGTCTTCCCGAACGGCGCCACCGAAGAGGATCTGGCCGGCATCTACCGTCCGCGCCCGGGCCTGCCGTTCACCCACTACAAGTTCGCGGGCAAGACCCGTCTGGTGTGGGTCAGCTTCACCCCGCAGCAGGTCGATATCGACACCGACTCCGACAAGGGTTGGGAATATCTCATGTCGATCTTCGACCAGATGGCGGCGTCCCACGTGAGCTACATCCGTCTTGACGCGGTCGGATACGGCGCGAAGGAAGCCGGCACCAGCTGCTTCATGACCCCGAAGACCTTCAAGCTGATCTCCCGTCTGCGCGAGGAAGGCGTCAAGCGCGGCCTGGAAATCCTCATCGAAGTGCACTCCTACTACAAGAAGCAGGTCGAAATCGCTTCGAAGGTCGATCGCGTCTACGACTTCGCTCTGCCGCCGCTGCTGCTGCATTCGCTGAACACCGGCCACGTCGAGCCGGTCGCCCACTGGACCGACATTCGTCCGAACAACGCCGTCACCGTGCTCGATACGCACGACGGCATCGGTGTGATCGACATCGGCTCCGACCAGCTGGACCGTTCGCTCAAGGGTCTTGTGCCGGATGAGGACGTCGACAATCTCGTCAACACCATCCACGCCAACACCAACGGCGAATCCCAGGCCGCGACCGGTGCCGCCGCATCCAACCTCGACCTCTACCAGGTCAACAGCACCTACTATTCGGCGCTTGGATGCAACGACCAGCACTACATCGCAGCCCGCGCCGTGCAGTTCTTCCTGCCGGGCGTGCCGCAGGTCTACTATGTCGGCGCACTTGCCGGCAAGAACGACATGGAGCTGCTGAGGAAGACCAACAACGGCCGTGACATCAACCGTCACTACTACTCCACCGCGGAGATCGACGAGAACCTCCAGCGTCCGGTCGTTCAGGCGCTCAACGCTCTCTCCAAGTTCCGCAACGAGCTTGACGCCTTCGACGGCACCTTCTCCTATGAGGTCGATGGAGACAAGTCCATCAGCTTCACTTGGAAGGGCGAGACCACTTCCGCCACGCTCACCTTCGAGCCGGGCAAGGGTCTGGGCGTGGAGAACACCGCGTCCGTGGCCTCCATCGAATGGGAGGATTCCGCCGGAACCCACCGCACCGACGATCTGATCGCCGAGCCTCCGACTGTCGCCTGATCCAGGTGTCGAATAGAACCTGCCCTTCCACCGGTTCCCCCCTTCGCCGATGGGAGGGCAGTTCTTTACGCAAAAGACGTTGGTATGGGCGTTGATGCCAGTTTCTACCGGTAAGGTGTGCAGTATGTCAAAGATGTCAAAACTGTTCGATCAGGACAACATGTTCTTCGCCATCATGGGCGTGCTGTTCGACCTGATCATTCTCAACGTGCTTACGATCGTATGCTGCATTCCGATCATCACGGCCGGGGCGTCGTTCACCGCGATGCACAACGTGCTGTGGCATATGGTCCGCCATGAGGAAACCTATGTGGCACGCCAGTTCTTCGACTCGTTCAAACGCAATCTCAAGCAGTCGCTGGTGCCATGGCTGTTGTTCCTGTTCGCCGTCGTCGTGCTGGTGGTTGACGGCATGATCGCATGGTCCATGGGGGAGCTGCGTGGTCCGCTCGTGGCGTGCGTGGCCTTCATGGGGCTGGTCGTGGTGGCCGTCGCGCAGTATTTCTTCCCGTTGCTGTCCCGTTATGAAGACAAGTCGATCATGCATTTGAAGAACGCCGCGAAGCTTACGATCGGATTCTTCCCGCGCACATTGTGCATGCTGGTGATTCTCGCGGCTTTCGCGGCGCTGTACATGCAGTTCTTCGCCTATATGATTCCGCTGTTGTTGCTGATGGGCATCACGCTTCCGCAATACTGCTGCGCATGGATCTACAACTGGATTTTCCGTCGTATCGACGGCGAGATCGACGCAAAGGGACGCACGATCGAGCGATAGCAGGTGCGCGCCGTATGCGACGCGCACCTTATGGAGACTTTCTAGGCGGCGAATACGGTCACGCTGCCGGCCGGAACGGTCAGCTCGCTGCCGTCGATCGTCGCGGCTTCTCCGATGCCGAACAATACGTTGCCCTGTGCCATGGCCTGCGCGTCGGCTTCCGGCAGTGCGCAGTTTGCGCTGGCCGCGGACGGATTGATGGCCACGATGATGCGCTCATCGGTTACGGACCTTGCATACACCAGCGGATAGGCGTGGCTCTGCGCATGGAGGAATTCGATTGCGCCGTCGGCCTTGAGCGCGGGATGTTCCGTTCGCAGCGCGTTCAGCGCACGTACGACGTGCAGCAGGGAAGTGGGGTCGGCTTCCTGCTGGGCCACGTTCGGGCGATCCTGTTCGCCGTCGAGCGGCAGATACAGATCCTCACGTCGGCAGGCCGAGAATCCCGCGTTGGTGGATGCGTCCCACTGCATCGGGGTGCGGGAGCCGGTGCGTTCGTATGCGCCTTCCTTCGATTTCAGTCCGTGAACGTAGCGCATGCCGATTTCGTCGCCGTAGTAGATGAACGGGCAGCCGGGCATGGTCAGAAGGAATGCGAACGCGAGTTTCATCTCGTCGAGGGTCAGGGTATCGCGCATGCGGATCATGTCGTGGTTACCGGAGGGGATGCAGATGTATCCGTTGCCTTCGGTGTCGGCGAGCATGCCCATGTAGGTGTTCACGAATTCCGCGGCGTCTCCGTTGGCTTGGGCGGAGAAGTAGGGGTTCTCGCGGAACAGGTCGAGGTAGTGCGAGGGGCCGAAGTGCAGCAGGAAGTCCATGTTGAATCCGGCGTGCAGCGCTTCCTTCGGATTGCCCCACTCCGAGACGAGCACCGCTTCGGGGTGCGTCTCGTCCAGATGCTCGCGTACCTGCTGCCACAGTTTCGACGTCCAATAGTGGTCCGGATCCTCTTTGACCAGGCTGGCGGCCATGTCCACGCGGAAGCCGTCCGCGCCGAGGCCCAGCCAGAAGTCCATGATGTCTTGAATGAGCAGTCGGCCGCCCTGCGCCTGTGGCGAGTCGGCTGCGAACTGCCAGTCTTCCGTTACGGTGCCGAACCCGTAGTTGAGGCAGGCCTGCGTGGAGAAGCAGTTGACGGCCGCCGCGTCGGGGCGTTCCGCGATGCCGCCGAGGAAGCCGCGAATCGATTCGTAAGGGGAATTGAGATTCGGCGATTGCGTCATCGGACGCCAGATATACCGGTCCGTCCACGCGTTGTGTTCGTCTTTGCCGGATTCAAGGAACCAGGGATTGTCGACTGCGGAATGGCCGGGAACGAGATCGAGCAGCACGCGCATGCCGAGTTCGTGCGCGCGTTCGAATACGCGGCGCAGATCCTCGTTGCTGCCGTAGCGTTCGGCCGTCTTGTAATAGTCGCGCACGTCGTAGCCGGCATCGTAGAAGGAGGAGTCGAAACAGGGGTTGATCCATACGGCGTTGCAACCGAGTTCCTTGATGTAGTCGAGTTTTTCGATGATGCCCTGGAAATCGCCGATGCCGTCGGCGTTCGAGTCATTGAATGACTGCGGATAGATTTCATAAAAAATCGCGTCGTTGAGCCAGGAAGTCATATTTCCTCCGAAATGCACGTCGTTGTTGTTCTTCTATCGATGTAAACGAAGTGTTGCATCGAAACTGCGGTGTTCGAGTGTCATTATACCGATGCGTCGGTCAATTAAAAGTATTGAAGAAATCAATGTTTTCAGGGGGTCAAACCATTGACGCGACACGCTGAGAAATACAAGGAGGGACGGGTATTTCTCGAACCGGTTTGACAACTCTCGAACCGGTTTGATAATCTTGTGCATCAAGGACGGAGAAATTCCGACAACGCGAGTTGGAAAATCTGCATCCTTCGACACCTCACCGAGCAGGGCTGCCTGGTGAATAGTGGATAGAAAGGGATTGGAAATGAGCAAGTTTTCGACTTGGAAGAAGGCTGGCACCGCCGTCGTCGCTACGCTGATGACCGTCGGTATGCTGGGAGCCTGCGGCTCCTCCAGCTCTTCCAGCGGCACCACCATCACCATCTTCAACTCCAAGGTTGAGATTGAAAGCCAGATGGAAGAGATGGCCCAGAAGTATTCCGAGGAAAAGGGCGTCAACGTTGAGGTTTACTACTCCAACGACACCGTTGCGGCCCACCTGGCCACCAAGTACGCATCCAACGATCCGTACACCATCTCCATGGTCGACGCCAAGGACATCTATTCCTTGGGCGAGGAGCACGCCATCGACCTGTCCGGCGAGGACTGGGTCAGCGACACCGACTATGCCATCACCGTTGACGGCAAGACCTACGGCTTCCCGGTCTCCATCGAGGCCCGTGGCCTGATTTACAACGCCGATGCCATCGAAAAGGTCACCGGTGAGGAATTCGATCCGGAAGACTACAAGACCCTCGACTCCTTCAAGGAGCTCATCCAGAAGCTCAAGGACGGCGGCATGGAATCCCCGACCGGCGTCATGAAGGAAGATTGGTCCCTCGCGGCCCACTTCCTGCCTGAGGTCTACGAGGAGCAGGAAGACCCGAACTCCTTCCTTCTCGACATGCAGGCCGGCAAGGTTGACCTGAACTCCAACGCCAAGTGGACCTCTCTCATGAACTTCTTCGACGTCATGAAGGACAACAACTACGCCAAGTCCTCCGCCATCTCCGCAGAGCGCGAAGTGACTGAGCAGAAGCTGGCCGAGGGCGAGATCGCCTTCATGTTCGGTGGCAACTGGGATTGGTCCGTGCTTAACCAGTACGACTACACCGAGAACATGGGCATCATGCCGGTTCCGCAGAACACCGACGACGGCTCTAACGAGAAGCTCGTCGGCGGCGGTTCCAAGTACTTCTTCATCGACTCCTCCGATAACACCTCCGACGAACAGCGTCAGGCCGCCAAGGACTTCCTGAACTGGCTCGCCGAGGATTCCGAAGGCCAGGAGTTCATCTCCACCGATGCCGCTCTGATCTCCCCGTTCAAGAACAACACGACCGAAGCCGCTGATCCGCTGGGCAAGTCCGTGAAGTCCTACGCTGACGCCGGCAAGCTCATCGAGAACTACAACTATCTGCCGGATGACCACTACTCCGTGCTGGGCGCCTACTTCCAGAAGTGGCTCGCCGGCGAAGAGGACCGTGCGACCCTCGCTCAGGAAATCCAGGATTACTGGAAGACCGCCAAGTTCACCGGCGCTACCGCCTGAATCTGAAAAAT
Organism: Anaerovoracaceae bacterium; assembly: GCA_963598975.1. Classification (GTDB taxonomy): domain Bacteria; phylum Actinomycetota; class Actinomycetes; order Actinomycetales; family Bifidobacteriaceae; genus Bifidobacterium. Next base: position 23,301 of record CAVBVU010000002.1, on the reverse strand, counting down.
AAAGCACCATGATGCAGGGGCCGCCGCCTGCAAAGGCGGCGGCCCTTACATCCCCGATATGGATGGGAACCATCATGAAACAAAACAAGCTTTCATATAAGATCGGCCAGTTTCTGATGTTCGGCGGCCCGGCGACGATCCTCTTCTTCGCTGTGGTGATCCTTCCGTTCATCTATGGCCTGTATCTCACCTTCACCAGCTGGGACGGCGTTTCCGCAAAGAAGCCTTTCGTCGGCCTCGAAAACTACAAAGCAGCCATCGCAGACACCGCATACTGGCAGTCGCTGGGCCGCACCTTCATCTACTCCGTAATCGCAGTCATCCTCGTCAACATCGTCGCCTTCCTGCTGGCCTATCTGGTGACCAGCGGCATCAAGGGACAGAACTTCTTCCGCGCGGGATTCTTCATCCCGAACCTCATCGGCGGCATCGTCCTGGGCTATGTGTGGAAGTTCGTATTCAACCGCGCTTTCGTGGCCATCGCCGAAGCGGCGACCCAGTCCGATCACGCATCGCTCCTCTCCACGCCGAACGGCGCAATGTTCTGCTTGATCCTTGTGTCGGTCTGGCAGTACGCAGGCTACATGATGCTGATCTACGTGGCCGGCTTCATGAGCGTCGACCAGAGCCTGAAGGAAGCCGCCATGATCGACGGCTGCAACAAGGGCCTCGCAATGTGGCACGTCGTCATCCCGCTGATGCGTTCCTCTTTCGTGCAGTGCATCTTCCTGAGCACCACCCGCTGCTTCATGGTGTACGACCTGAACCTCTCGCTTACCAAGGGCGAGCCGTTCAACCAGTCGGTGCTCGCGGCAATGCACGTCTACAACCAGGCATTCGTTTACAAGAACTATGGCACCGGTCAGGCCGAGGCGTTGGTCCTCTTCATCGTCTGCGCAGTGATCGGCATGCTGCAGGTGTACTTCGGCAAGAAGGGTGAGGTGGCAGCATAATGAAGGGTCAAGTAAGCACTCGCACCAAGATTCTGCACGCACTGATGATCGTCGTCCTGACGATCCTGCTGCTGCTGTTCATCGCACCGTTCCTGCTCGTCCTGATCAACGTCTTCAAGACGAAGGCGGACATCAACACGGAGCCGCTTTCCCTGATCGGCAAGCATGGCTTCACCCTGGACAACTTCCCCAGGGCGATGGACAAGATGAACTTCTTCACCGTGTTCGGAAACTCGGCGGTCATCACCATCTGCGCAACCATCCTGACCATCCTGTTCTCCGCGATGTGTGCGTACGTCATCGTGCGTAACCCCTCGTGGAAGTTCGGTAGCCTCGTCTTCGCACTCATGGTCGCCTCCATGGTCATTCCGTTCCAGGTGCTCATGGTCCCGCTCGTCTCCGTGTATGGCGGTCTGCTCAGCGTGCTCAACAGCCGCATCACGCTGATTCTCATGCACACCGGCTTCTCGGTATCGCTGGCCGTGTTCATGTTCCATGGCGCGATCAAGACGAATATTCCGAACGAGCTTGAAGAGGCCGCCAGCATCGACGGCTGCTCCAAGTGGCGCACCTTCTGGACGATCGTGTTCCCGCTGCTCAAGCCGACCGTGGCTACTGTGGCGATCATTGACGCCATGGCCTTCTGGAACGACTACCTGCTGCCGTCCCTGGTCCTCGGCCGTCGTGAGCTGTACACCATCCCGATCGCAACCCAGATCTTCTACGGCACCTACTCCAACGACATCGGTCTGATTATGGCCGCCCTGTTGCTGGCCATGCTGCCGATTCTGATCCTGTACCTGTTCCTGCAGCGTTACATCGTCGAAGGCGTGACCTCCGGCGCGGTGAAGGGCTGAGTCGCACAACGAAATACAGATAAGTCCGGATGCGTAGTGAATTACGTATCCGGACTTTTTGTATATCCGCGTGGTTTTATATAGGCGTGCGCGACCATCCCATTCCGGCCCCAACCGTGAGATACGCCCGTTTCTTGTGGGTTGGGGCTAGAAGGGGGTATGTTTCGTTGCGCGCCGACTTATTCGCTTGATATAGGAATGGCGGAATTTCAACGATTTGGGATTTGCGTGTAGGTGTGGTCTGAGTCCGTATTCAGCCCCAACGGGGAGATATGCCTGTATTTTGCGGGTTGTGGTTGGAAGGGGGTGTATTCCGTTGTGTGCCGAGTCTTTCGTTTGATGCGGGAATGGCGGAATTCCAACGATTTGGGTTTTGTGGCCGGTGTGATTTGAGTTCGTGCTCTGCCCCAACTGGGAGATGCGCCCGTTTCTTGTGGGTTGGGGCATACGCGCTCTGTTCTTCATCGCACTGCCGTACTTGGTGTACCGCTCTCGGGACGGGGTTCCATGTCCAAAGCAACCACTTTCGGGCCTGCCCCACGCCGGTCCTCCGCAGCGCGTTCGGTCCTGTTTCGGACACGCGTTCTGGCCAACATCAAAACCCGGCATGCCATGAGTTCCTCCGGGTTCTTGCGGCACGAGAGCTAAGAGACGATTTCGGACACGCATTCCAGCCTATAAGTCATACATCTGTCGCATGGCCGGCGGATGCGCAGGCCGTTTAGACCTTGACGTGTATAACCCGTACGTCTGTTGCATGGCATTGGTGCGACTGTTGCATTTCTGTTGGTTCTGGCTGAGATTGCGATATTAAATGCCGAAAAAGGCTTAATTTTAGGGGATGAAACGATATCGAACCGGTTCGACACGCGCGAACAGGAGGTGAAGTTTGTACCTTTTTAATCTTCGGGATAGTATCGAACCGGTTCGATACAGAGGTCGGGCCATAAAAGGGGTTTTACAATTATGGATAAATTTGTTCGCCCGGGCATTGATGACCGTCCGGATTATGACAAGGCTCTGACTCCCGAGCAGAGGGACGCGGTCTCTCGTTTGGCCACTTCCATGCCGGAACGTCGTGCCGGAGATTCCAGCCAGACCGACGCGCAGGTGCAGGCCACCAACCTCGCGGCGTCGTCCGACGCCGCAGGCTCCGGCTTGGGCGCCATCGCGGCAGTGGACACCGCAGTGCCGGATCCGTCCTCCGCCTTCATGGACATGCGTGACCCGATGGTCTCCGCGGATGGCCACCGCCCGACCAAGGCGGAAGTCATCCGTCTCGGCGTGGGCTTCACCATCTCCGCAGTGGCCTGCGCCATCCCGTGGGTGGCCTTGACCTCCATCATCCTGCCGCGCGTATTCGAATCCATCGATCCGGCCAGCAAGGAGTCCATGCTCGGCTTGGTCAACATCTTCGGTTCCGTGGTGGCGCTGGTGGCCAACATCGTCTTCGGCACCTTCTCCGATCTGACCCGCTCGCGCTTCGGCAAGCGCACCCCGTGGATGATCGCCGGCGGCCTGGTGACCGGCCTGAGCATCGGAGCCGTATCACTGACCCATTCCGAACCGGTCATCATCATCCTGTGGTGCTGCGCCCAGCTCGGCTACAACATGATGCTTGCCCCGTACGTGGCCACCATGTCCGACCGTGTGCCCGACAAGTTCCGCGGCACCATCTCCGGTTTTTACGGTGCCGGCATCGCAGTCGGTCAGACCCTGGGCTCCTTCGTCGGCGCCCAGCTGCTCAAGCAAGGTGACGCAGGCATCTTCAGTGGCTGGATGATGGGCATGATCATCTTCAGCCTCACGGGTATCGTCGTGGTGCTCATCTGGCCTCGCGAGAAGTCCAACCGCGATGAGGCCCGTGGCGAGCTCAGCGTCAAGTCCATACTCATGAGCTTCCGCCCGCCGAAGAACGCGCCTGATTTCTACTACGCGCTTGCCGGCCGCACCATGATGATGGGCGGCTACTGGATGATCAACACCTACCAGCTGTACATCGCGCAAGACTACGTGTTCGCCGGAGATGCGGACGCCGGAGTCAAGGCCGCCGAGCTTATCGCCACCATGGCCGTCATCACGCTGGTGGTCTCTCTGATTGCAGCCGTCGCAGCCGGTCCCATCACCGATAAGATCGGCATGCGCAAGGTGCCGGTCGCACTGGCCAGCTGCCTGTTCGCCGTCGGCGCGCTGATGCCTATGCTGTTCCGCTCCGCAACCGGCATGCTGCTGTTCGCCGGCATCGCAGGCCTCGGCTACGGCATCTACAACGCCATCGACCAGGCGCTGAACGTCTCCGTGCTGCCGAATCCTGAGGAAGCAGGTAAGGATCTGGGCATTCTGAACCTCGCCAACACGCTTTCCACGGTGATCGGCTCCGGCATGACCTCGATCCTCGTCGTGATCGTGAAGTCCATGATGGGCGTCTCCGAAACTCCGGTCGTCGCCTACACCGTGGTCTTCGGCGTGGCCATCGTAATCGTGCTTATCGCGGCCTTCCTGATCATGCGTATCAAGAACGTGAAGTGAGATTATTCTCGGCGTGTTGATATAGTTCCCTCGTCAAGAAAGATCGCCCGAATGCGCAGTCGCAGTGCATTCGGGCGATTTCCGTATGTAGCCATGTGTGCGAAGAGAAAACAGACGATGGAAGAAGAGAATAAGAACGAGTCCATGCCGACCCCGCCGCCGCTGCCCGGCCAAATATATATTCGTCCCGGCATCGACGACCGTCCCGACTATGAGAAAACACTGACTGAAGAAGCCAAAGCCGCGCTGAAACGACTGGCCGTGCAGCAGAATCCGCGTGTGCCGGAAGCCTCGAACGAGCGTCCGGAAGTGCAGGCGGCGCGCATTAACGCGGAAGGCGGCTCTCCGCTGACCGCTGCGGCGCACCTCGATGCGGCCGTACCGAACCTCGAATCGTCCTTCCTTGATCTGCGCGATCCGATGACCGCGCCGGACGGCACCACGCCGGACAAAACGCAAGTGCGTCGACTGATGGTCGGCTTCACGCTCGGAGCGCTGCTGTTCACCGCGCCCATGGCCGCGCTCAATACTGTGCTCGTTCCGCAGCTGGTTAATCGGCTTGTGGGCGGTGCGGCCAACGGTAGTGTGACGTCTCTGGCGTGGCTTATGGGACTCGGCACCGTGGTGACCTTCTTTATGAACGCATGGGTCGCGGTCGGCTCGGATCATACGTTCGGGCCTCTTGGCCGCCGCATGCCGTGGATCATCGGCGGAACGCTGCTGACCGCCGCAAGCGTGGCGATTCTGTCCGCATGCGAACTCATCCAGCTGGTCGGATTCTTCTGGCTGCTTACGTTGGTCGGGTACGCGCTGGTATCCATGCCGCTTGCCGCCGCATTCGGCGAGCGTATTCCGGACAAGTTCCGTGATCGCGCCGACGCATGGCGTGGAATCGGTCTGACCGTTGGCCAGCTGGTCGGCGTCATCGTGGCCGTGTATGGCACGTGGAATGCCGATGCGTCCGGTTGGGACGGCACCACGCGTTCCTCCATTCTTCGTTTTGCCATCTGGTTTGTTGTCGCTGGAATCGTGACCCTTCTGGTGTTGCCGTTCGAAGGAACCAGCACCTACATGCCGCGTGAAGACGTGCGCAAGGGCTCCTTCTTCTCTCAGTACCGTCCGCCGAAGGGCGCTCCGAAGTTTTTCGTGGCGTTCGTTGCCAGGACTTTTGCGGTGGCTGCGCCTGCGATGATCGCCGTCTATCAGTGGTATTTGGTGATGAATGACGTTGATTCCAGTGGTTTGCAGGGTTTCGGATTGCAGGGGACGGGTGCTGGAGTGGCGATGATGGCCGTTGCCGCGTTTGTCGGTTCGTTGCTTGGCGCCACCGTGCTTGGCCGTGTTTCCCGTGCGATTGAGGATTCTCGTATTCCCGCCGTCGCTGCGATTGTGCTGTTCATCGTTGCCGCCGTTCTGCCGTTGGTTTTGGAAGATACGTTGCTTGCCGTCGGGCTGTATGCGCTGATTGCGGGCTTTGCTTACGTGTTGTATGACGGTGTGAGCCAAAGCCTCAACCTTGCCACCGTTCCGGATGTGCGTTCCGTTGGCCGTGCGCTCGCTTCGTTCAGTTTGGCGAATACGTTCGGTTCGCTGCTGGGCATTATTGCCGGCGCGGTCGCCGTTCTTGCGTTCGGCGCGTACCTGCCGATGTTCGCGGTGGCCATCGTGTTCATGCTGCTCGCCGGTGTGCTGACGGCATTGCTGAAGTAATTGACTGACATGATCAGCTGAAGCGATCGGCTGGGTCCCGGTCGAATCCGTATCGGATAGGCGCGTCCACATAATGAACCTTTAGTAGATAGGGTGTGTGTCCGCGCTTATCTTTGCGGATGAGTTCGAACGGAAAACCGTTTTGAACAAGAGACTTTGCGAAAGGAGGTTCGCCACGATGAACGGAATGGTTGCCAACGCACTGCTGTCCGCACGAATTATTATTCCGCTTTCGTTGGCGGACTGATTCGAGCGATATGGCTTCAATCCCCGCCGACGAAGGCAGGGTTTGAAGCGCGTTGATACCACGTTGAGGGCCCTGCGTGAAGCGGGGTCCTTTTGCTGTTGCGCCCACAAGGCAAGAAAACGGCGGAATGGACTGAGGTCCGCAGAGAGAACGGATAGTGTTGCCGTTTCGATTCTTGGAATCGGCGACGTCGAGATATACAGGAGTATCCTAATGAGCGCAGTTGAGGCGACTGCAGGCAAAGCGCAGGCACTGGTACGCGATTCGGTCAAAACCGTGATCGCCGCTTCCATGGTCGGTACCGCCATCGAATTCTACGATTTTTACGCATACGGTACGGCCGCTGCGAACTATTTCCCGAAGGTCTTCTTCGGAGACACTTCCAATCCGACCGTCGCACTGCTGGCCAGCCTGTTGACGTTCGCCATCGCGTTCATCGCGCGTCCGCTGGGATCCTTGGTATTCGGCCATTTCGGCGATCGTATGGGCCGTAAGACCACGTTGGTGGTCTCTCTGCTCACCATGGGCATCGCGACCTTCCTGATCGGCTGCCTGCCGACCTACGGACAGTGGGGCGTCGTGGCCGTTGTGATGCTGTGCCTGTGCCGCTTCGCCCAGGGCATCGGCCTTGGCGGCGAATGGTCCGGCGCGGCCTTGGTGGCCACCGAGAACGCACCGGAAGACAAGCGTGCTCTGTACGGTTCCTTCCCGGAGCTGGGTGCGCCGATCGGCTTCTTCCTGTCGAATGGCACCTATTTCCTTTTGGAAACCTTCAACGATGAGCAGGCGATGCTCGCTTGGGGATGGCGTGTGCCGTTCCTGCTGTCCGCGGCTCTCGTGGCCGTCGGTCTCATCGTGCGAGTGCATATGGAGGAAACCCCGATCTTCCGCCTTGCCCAGGAACAGAAGAAGGTCGTCAAGTCCCCGCTTGCCGAAGTCTTCAAGAAGAGCTGGAAGCAGGTCATCCAGGCCACGTTCCTTGTGGCTGTCACCTACACGCTGTTCTACACGCTGGCAACATGGTCGCTCGCCTGGGGCACCAAGAGCGCGGAAAACGGCGGCGGCGACCTCGGCTTCACCAATCAGGAATATCTGCTCATGCTGATGCTGTCCGTATGCATGCTTGCGGCATTCATCGTGATCTCCTGTGTGGCCGCCGACAAGTTCGGCCGCAAGCGCGTGATCATCTTCTCGTCCTGCTGCCTCGTGGCATTCGCACTGCTGTTCCCGTTCCTGCTCAACCCGGAAGTGGTCGGACAGCGCAACTTCGCGGCCAACCTTGCGTTCCTGTGCATCGGTTTCGCCTTGATGGGCACCGCATTCGGCCCGATCGGCGCGTTCCTGCCCGAACTGTTCGACGCCAACGTGCGCTACTCCGGTTCCGGCATCGGCTACAACCTGGCCGCCATCGTCGGTGCCGCGTTCGTGCCGACCATCGCCACTTGGCTGTCCCACAACTGGGGTGTGCACTCCGTGGGCCTGTACCTCGGCGTGATGGCTGTGTGCTGCCTTATCGCCGTGGTGAGCTGCCATGAGACCAAGGACGTCGATTTCACCAAGTAAGGGTGTATCGGCGGAGCCTTAAAAACGTTTGACGAAAACATAGTCACTATGTGGACGTCAGCAATCGCCATAAAGAAAGCGGGACTAGAACAGTCCCGCAGTAGGGGCGGTCCGATTCTCGCGGACACAATCCGGGGGAGCAGCATCCCAGGAATCGCAAGCCGTCGTAACAACCGAACAACAGAAAAAAAGAACATCGCGAACATTCCGGGAAATCATCCCGCACTCACGAGAAAGATATTAGAAATAAAAGGAGCGCCAATCATGGCTGCAACTATCTGGTACGAAAAAGATGCCGACCTGTCCGTGTTCGAAGGCAAGAAGGTGGCCGTTATCGGTTACGGTTCCCAGGGCCACGCCCATGCTCTGAACCTGCGTGACTCCGGTGTCGACGTGGTCGTCGGCCTGCGTCCTACGTCCAAGTCCGTGGAATACGCCAAGGAGCAGGGCCTGGAGGTCCAGTCCGTGGCCGACGCCACCGCCGAAGCGGACGTGGTGATGATCCTGCTGCCCGACCAGTACCAGTCCGCCGTGTACAAGTCCGAGATTGAGCCGAATCTGAAGCCGGGTGCTGCGCTGGCCTTCGCTCATGGCTTCAATATCCATTACGGCTACATCAAGCCGTCCGAGGATCATCCGGTCTTCATGGTCGCTCCGAAGGGCCCGGGCCACATCGTTCGTCGTGAGTACACCAACGGCCGTGGCGTTCCGGTCGTCGTGGCCGTGGAGCAGGATCCGCGCGGCGACGCTTGGGACATCACCCTGGCTTACGCCAAGGCTCTGGGCGCTCTGCGCGCAGGCGCCATCAAGACCACCTTCACCGAGGAGACCGAGACCGATCTGTTCGGTGAGCAGGATGTGCTCATGGGCGGCATCAACCACTTGTGCGACATGGGCTTTGATGTGCTGACTGAGGCTGGCTACCAGCCGGAGATCGCCTACTTCGAGGTGTTCCACGAGCTGAAGATGCTGGTCGACCTGGCCAACGAAGGTGGTCTGAACAAGGCCCGTTGGTCCTGCTCCGACACCGCCCAGTACGGCGACTACACCTCCACGGTCATCACCGAGGAGACCAAGAAGCGCATGCAGTACCAGCTCAAGCGCATCCAGGACGGCTCCTTCGCCAAGGAGTTCATGGACGATCAGGCCGCAGGAGCTCCGAAGTTCAAGGCTCTGCAGGAAGAGTACAGCCATCCGCATCTGGAGACCGTCGGTCCGAAACTGCGTTCCATGTTCTCCTGGAATAACCAGGAGGATGCCGACGCCGACATGGCCGAGTCCTTCAACGGCAAGATCGCTCGTACCCAGGTTCAGTGAGATTGCGTGATTTCGGGCTGAGGCTCGGAATCTGCTGAGGCTCGAAATCTGAATATCTTTCGTGCCAGACCGCCGTCCGATTCGTTCGGGCGGCGGTTTTGCGTTTGCGTGGGTTCGATATATACGAATCCGAAGGTAGATTTTCGGCCGACCGTATCGCCAAGTTTGCACTGATATGGCCACTTTGTGGACGGTGCTGGGGTTGGGGGAGTATTGACGGTAGGATAGTTTCCAGTTTCGAAGGACAAAATTCTTCGCAAGACGAATAATCTGCAAACATGTAGATACCCCGGCACACAGTGCCACACCCCACTACATATAAAGGAGTGCCAATCACAATGGCTGCACAAATCTGGTACGAGAACGACGCTGATCTCTCGGTCCTCGAAGGCAAGAAGGTTGCCATCATCGGTTACGGTTCCCAGGGCCACGCCCACGCTCTGAACCTGCGTGACTCCGGCGTCGACGTGGTCGTCGGCCTGCGCCCGACCTCCAAGTCCGTCGAGAACGCCAAGGAGCAGGGCCTGGAAGTCAAGTCCGTTCCGGAAGCCGCCGCTGAGGCCGACATCATCATGATCCTGGCTCCGGATCAGTACCAGCGCAACATCTGGGCCAACGACATCGAGCCGAACCTGAAGCCGGGCGCTGCCATCGCTTTCGCTCATGGCTTCAACATCCATTACGGCTACATCAAGCCGTCTGAGGATCATCCGGTCTTCATGGTCGCTCCGAAGGGCCCGGGCCACATCGTTCGTCGTGAGTACACCAACGGCCGTGGCGTTCCGGTCGTCGTGGCCGTGGAGCAGGATCCGCGCGGCGACGCTTGGGACATCACCCTGGCTTACGCCAAGGCTCTGGGCGCTCTGCGCGCAGGCGCCATCAAGACCACCTTCACCGAGGAGACCGAGACCGATCTGTTCGGCGAGCAGAACGTGCTCATGGGTGGCGTGAACAAGCTCGTCGAGATGGGCTTCGAGGTCCTCACCGACGCTGGCTACCAGCCGGAAATCGCCTACTTCGAGGTGTGCCACGAGCTGAAGATGATCGTCGACCTCATGAACGAGGGTGGTCTGAACAAGGATCGTTGGTCCTGCTCCGACACCGCTCAGTACGGCGATTACACCAACACCTGCATCGACGAGCACGTGCGTGAGCGCATGGAGTACCACCTCAAGCGCATCCAGGACGGCTCCTTCGCCAAGGAGTTCATCGAGGATCAGGACGCTGGCGCTCCGAAGTTCAAGGCTCTGCAGGAAGAGTACGGCAACGTTCGCATTGAGACCGTCGGCCCGAAGCTGCGCGCCATGTTCTCCTGGAACAACGGCAAGGACGAAGACGCCGATATGGCTACCTTCAACGGCAAGATCGCTCGTACCTCCGTGCAGTGATTGATGCTCCCGCCTAGGGGTAGACCGTAAGGCTTTCTAAGGCCGTCATCCGTGTGGATGGCGGCCTTTTTGTATGGCCTACCCACGGAAGCTCAAGCCATTACGTACGTTGGTGGTCGCGCCCGCAGATGGCGGCGGCCGTCCGGCGGAAGTGCCCGTGTAGCTGCTGCGGCAGCCGCCCGCTGCTCCAGCAGAACGCGGCTCAGAACGTTATGCCGGCAAAGTCGGCGGCCTCGCACAGCGTCATGCCTCCTCCTTGACGGAAAGGAACTTCTCCACGGTCTGCTTGCCGTACATGCGAACTCCTAACCGGACCTAGACGGTCCAACTATTTGCCTGCATCCCCAACTGACCATCGGTTCCTCCTTGACCAGCGATTTGACCGACTTGCTGGCCAAGGCGAACAAGCTTGCCGGCAATATCTGCGTGAGCGACGGAAGCTCCACGTATTCAGTGGCGCGGCAGACCAAGGACGATGGCAGCGATGTCACGTTTGTCGCCGTTCTTGCGATCATGATGCTCGGCGGATCCGTGGCGATTATGACTCGCCGCAGGCATATTGCCGGCGATTGCTGACAAGGTTTGCTTTCGTTGCCATAAGATGGTGGTGCATAGGATTCCTGCGAAAGAAGAGTGAGCATGGTCACTGCTACCGGTCCGGCACCTGGTTCCGAAATGACGACAACCATATCCGACGCGGAGAATCGAACCACTTCCGGTGTGTTGAACGTGGCTTCGGTTTTCGCGTCGCATATGGTGTTGCAACGCAATAAGCCGATTGCGGTGTTCGGCGCGCTGACCGCGGATTGCGCAGGTATGGAAGTGTCGGCCGAAATTCGCGACATTGACGGTTCCGACATCGCCAAGGCCCATGCGTACGCCGCGCAGGAGCCGAAAGACGGCTTCGCAAGGTGGCATATCATGCTACCGGCCCAGCAGGAGGGCGGACCGTATACGCTTCGCGTCGCTGCCGGAAACGACTGGATCGAATACCATGACGTGCTCATCGGCGAAGTGTGGCTGGCCAGCGGCCAAAGCAACATGGAGTTGGAGCTGCGCAACAGCGAGAATGCGGAGGAGGTTTTGGACAACTGCGCCGATCCGCTGTTGCGCTTCTACAATGTGCCGAAAACCGGCGTGATCAATCGCAATGCGGAAAACGCGGCCGGGTGGGTGGAATCATCACCGGAAAACAGCGGTTCCATGAGCGCGGTCGCCTACTATTTCGCGCGCAAGCTGCGCGAAGAACTCGATCCGGATCTTCCGATCGGCATTATCGACTGCTATATCGGCGGTACGTCGATCAGTTGTTGGATGAGTGAGAACGCGCTGGAATCCGGCGAGGCCGGTCGCGGGTACTTGGAGCGTTTCAACAAGGCGATCGAAGGCAAGACCACGGCACAGTTCGAGCTGGAAATGACGCAGTGGGAGCATAGCGTCAATGCGTGGAACGCCAATATCGAGGCCGCGCGTCAGGCCGACCCTGATATTACATGGGAGACTTTGAGCCAGCAGTACGGCGAATGCCCTTGGCCGCCGCCGCTGACGCCGACCTCGCAGTGGAGGCCATCCGGTCCGTTCCATGCCATGCTGGAACGCGTCACGCCGTATTCCCTTGCCGGATTCCTCTGGTATCAAGGCGAGGAAGACGAGAAGTACTGCGATTCCTACCGTGAGATGCTGGGTATGCTGATCGGCGAGTGGCGTGCCATGTGGAGCAGCAGTCTGCCGTTCCTTATCGTGCAGCTGCCGCAGTACGGCGATCGCTCCAGCGCCGCTATGCCCGACCCGATGCTGTGGCCCACGCTGCGTGAGGCCCAATGGGACGCCTCGCAGACCATCGACAATGTGTATGCCATCTGCACAATCGACTGCGGTGAGTTCGACAACATCCATCCGGTCGACAAGCGCACCCCCGGCGAGCGTCTTGGCGAATGCGCGCTCCGTCATGTGTACGGGCTTGAGGACGTTCCCGTGCATGGTCCAACGGTACTGGGCTTCCGTGTTGGCGATGATGGCCGCGTGCGCCTGTTCTTCCGGTACGCGCACGGTCTGCATTTCGAGGGCACGACGCCCGGTTGCTACGACGATGAGTTCGTACGCGATCTTCCCTCATTGGTGCGTCTGCCGGATCGTTCCGGTTTCGAGCTGGCCGGCAGCGATGGCGTGTTCCATCCGGCCACGGCCGCGATTTTCGTGGATTGCGATATTGACGATCTGGTCAATTCGAGGATCAACGTCGTCGATTACAACGCCACGGAATTCGGCATTCCGATCAACAGCCGCAGCATCGGTACGATCACGCTGGCTTCTCCGGAAGTGCCGAAGCCGGTTTCGTTGCGCTATGCGTGGCGAAGCTGGGGCGCGGCTCCGCTGTTCAATTGCGATGATCTTCCCGCGCAGCCGTTCCGTCTGGATCTGACCTCTCGTGAGGATTAGGCGGGGCTGGTTTTGGCATGGGCGTCCTTTAAAATGGCGGTGTCTTAACCGCTTCAGGAAAGGATGTGCAATGGAGAACACATTTCCGAAGGATTTCGTTTTCGGCACGGCCACGGCATCCTATCAGATCGAGGGCGCGGTCAACGAGGACGGCCGCTGTCCTTCGATCTGGGACACGTTCAGCCATACTCCGGGAGCCACTTTCGCTGGCGATACCGGAGATGTGGCCACCGATTCGTACCACCGTTGGCGCGAGGACATCGCGTTGCTCAAGGATTTGGGAGTGGACGCCTACCGCTTCTCGATTGCCATGCCCCGCATCATGCCGGCTCCGAACGGCATCCCGAACGCCAAAGGACTCGACTTCTATGAACGCGTCGTCGACACCTTGCTTGAGAACGGCATCAAGCCGGTCGTCACGCTCTACCATTGGGATCTGCCGCAGTATCTGGAGGATGCGGGCGGCTGGCTCAACCGTGTGACCTCCTATGCGTTGGGCGATTACGCGGCCGTGGTGGCCAAACGGCTTGGAGACCGCGTCGACACCTGGACCACATTGAACGAGCCGTGGTGTGCCTCGTACCTGAGCTACGGCGCGAAGGAGCAGGCTCCGGGGCTGGGTCTCGGTCCGGGCGCGTTCCCCGCGGTGCACCACCTGAATCTCGCCCACGGCCTGATGGTGCAAGCGGTGCGCGATGTGGTCGGAGACAAATCGAAGTATTCCGTCACGCTGAACATGCCGTTCAATCGCGGCGACGCCGACGCATGCCATCGTCTCGACCTGATCGCCAACCGCGCCTTCCTCGACCCGATGCTGCGCGGCCGTTACCCCGACGAGCTGTTCGCCATCACCAAGGGCATCTGCGACTGGAGTTTCATCCAGCCGGGCGACCTTGAGAACGCGCATCAGCCGATCGACGTGCTGGGCGTCAACTACTATTCCACCAATCGCGTGGCCATGAGCGACCGTCCGCAGTTCCCGCAGGAGACCGGCCCGTCCACATGCCCCGGCGCTTCCGACATCGATTGGCTGCCGACCGACGGCCCTCACACCGACATGGGCTGGAACATCGATCCGCAAGGCCTGTACGACACGTTGATGCGCGTGCATGACCGTTACCCGGAAGTCGATCTGACCGTCACCGAGAACGGCATGGCCTGCAAGGACCGGCTGGTTGTGAACGAGGACGGCTCCAAGGCGGTGCATGACGCCGATCGCATCGATTACCTTGAGCGGCATTTCGAGGCCGCGAAGCGCGCGATGGACGACGGCGTGCCGCTGACCGGCTATTTCGTGTGGTCACTGCTTGACAATTTCGAATGGTATTTCGGCTATGCCAAGCGATTCGGCATCACCTACGTCGATTACGACACCCAGGAGCGCATCAAGAAGGACGGCTTCCTGTGGTACCGCGATTTCATCGCATCGCGTAGCTGAGAAGGCCGGTATCGCAGGTCTTCGCCGATAACGACGAAGAGCTTAAGCGCTTAACGACACTCGGGTAAAAATAATTACTGAAAAATCGTCGGTGATTATTTTCAGGGTGTCGTTTTTCTGTTATGAAAAGCGTTAAAAGTCTGTATTTTCAATATATTTCGCATTGTATGCGGATGTAAGCAAGCGGTGAAATCGAATGAATAACAGTGTTGGTGGCGTAACTTACGCAACTTAAGCGCTTGACAAACTTAAGGGGTTCAGTTAATGTGGTTAACACCAATCATCAAAGGCAGGCAGAGAGGCCTGAGATGAACGGCATCACCAACGAAGAATCGGTGCTGAGACCTCGTCGGTGATGAACAGTGATTCATAAGGAAGGATCAGAAGATGAATCTCAAGAAGATCGCAGCGGCCGGCGTCGCAGCCGTCTGCGCGGTGAGCATGGCGGCCTGCGGTGGCAGCAGCAGCTCCGGCGAAGCCACGGACCTGACCTACGACCAGATCAAGCTTGGCGAGACCGGCACGGACATCAAGACCACCATCAAGTTCTACAACGGCCGTACCGACATGGGCCTCGACTCCTATCCGGGCAAGAACTGGAAGTCCTATATCGAAGACTTCAACAAGCTGTATCCGAACATCACGGTCGAATCCCAGACCGACACCAACTACGCCGACAACGCGCTGACCCGTCTGCAGGGCGGCGACTGGGGCGACATCATGATGATCCCTTCGGTCGATAAGTCCGAAATGGAGAACTACTTCATCTCCTACGGTTCCCTCGACACCATGAAGACCCAGGTCAAGCTGGCGTCCGAAAAGGCGTACGATGGCGAGTGCTACGGCATCGCCACCGACGGCCAAACCTCCGGCGTGATCTACAACAAGGCCGTCTTCAAGGAAGCCGGCATCACCGAGCTGCCGACCACCCCCGACGAGTTCATCGCCGATCTGAAGCTCATCAAGGAGAAGACCGACGCAATCCCGCTGTACACCAACTACGCGGCTGGCTTCACCATGGGCGCCTGGGATTCCTATATCGGCACCGCCGCCACTGGCGACACTTCGTACATGAACCAGAAGCTCGTGCACACCAAGGCTCCGTTCAAGGATCCGGGCGACGGCACTCACGCTTATAACGTCTACAAGATTCTGTACGACTCCGTTGCCGAAGGCCTGACCGAGGACGATTACTCCACCACCGATTGGGAGTCCTCCAAGAGCATGATCAACAACGGCCAGATCGCCACCATGGTGCTGGGCGCCTGGGCCGTGACCCAGATGCAGCAGGCCGGCGACAACGCCGACGACATCGGCTACATGCCGTTCCCGATCTCCATCGACGGCAAGCAGTACGCATCCATGGGCGGCAACTACTCCATGGGCATTAACAAGCAGTCCTCCAAGGAAAACCAGGAAGCCGCGATGATCTTCGTCAAGTGGCTCACCGAGGAATCTGGCTACGCCATGAACGAAGGCGGCATCCCGATCAAGTACGGCGAGACCGAACTGCCGTCCATCTACGAAGACTTCGCGGACGTTGACATGGAGCCTGACGAGGATTCCCTCGAAGGCGAGGAGGATCTGTTCACCGAAGTCAACTCCGACTCCGAGCTGGGCATCAACTCCAACGGCAACAAGCGCGTCCAGGCAATCGTCGAGCATGCCGCCAACAAGGACAAGTCCTACGACGACATCATGAACGAATGGAACGACGCCTGGTACAAGGCAATGCAGGATGACGGCGCCGAGGCAAAGTACTGACGCCATCTGACTGACAAAGTCTGAACGACATTTCTCCTTTCATCTCCTCCTGCCGGCGGCCGCACCCATCCACCCATCCGGCTGCGGCCGCCGGTTTTTCATGCCACTGGTACGTCAACGAAAAGAGAGAATCATGACTACCGCGATTTCGGGAGCGACGGCCACGTCCGTGGACGACATCCCCTTCAATCCGCATAAGCGCGACTACAAGAAGGCCGGCATCATCGTCGCCTTCTGTATCATCCCCGTCGCGCTGCTCGTAGTGTTCACCTACTGGCCGTTCATCCAGATGTGTGGATACTCCTTCTACAAGATGAAGTACATCGGAACCCCGCGCTTCATCGGCTTCAAGAACTACGTCGACATCTTCACCCGTCCGGAGCTGCTCGCCACCCTGAAGCTCAGCCTCTACTACATGGCTGGCGCGCTCATCCAGGTGGCCCTCGCGCTGTATCTGGCGACCGTGCTGGCGTTCCACGTCCGCGGCGGTGCGTTCTTCAAGGGCGCCATGTTCTTCCCGTACCTGATCAACGGCATTGCGGTCGGCTTCATCTTCAAGTTCTTCTACACCCGCGGCTACGTGCTCGACACCGTGCTCCAGTGGTGCGGCTTCACCCAGGACAGCCTGCCGTACTGGCTGAGGGACCAGTCCATCAACAACTGGTCTCTGGTGGCATCCTCCATCTGGCGCTACCTCGGCTCAACCCTGATTCTGTTCATCGGCGCGATTATGTCGATCGACTCCTCGCTGTACGAAGCCGCCGAAATCGACGGCGCGAACAAGTGGCAGCAGTTCAAGCACATCATTCTGCCGGGCATCCAGACCATTCTGGTGCTCAACATCATCCTGTCGATCACCGGTTCGCTTTCCGCCTTCGAAGGTCCGTACGTGATCACCTCCGGCGCGAACGGCACCGGCACCTACATGGTGCAGATGGACAAGATCGCGCACACCGATCAGAAGGTCGGCCTGGCCTCCGCAATGGCCGTGATCCTGCTGATCATCATCATCTTCTGCACATTGCTGCAGAAGATAGTGATGGGATTCCTGTTCAGAGACGCCGACGACGGCACCAAGAAGGCGGCCAAGCAGGCCAGGAAGGCCGACAAGGCCCGTAGGCGTGCCATGAAGTCCGCCAATAAGATCCAGGCCGGCAAAGCCCCATTGTTCAAGAACGGAAAGGTGAGTGCGTGATGTCTACCACAACCGTCGTGCCTCAGGCCGAAATCCAAAAGGTCAGCTTCGGCTACCATCTCAAGCAGTGGGTCCTGATCTTCCTCAAGTACTTCAGCCTCGTGTTCATCACGTTCTGGATTCTTCTGCCGCTGGTCACCTGCTTCTTCACCGCGGCGAAGGACACCGAAGAATGGCGCTCCACCTCCGTGATGGCCTTCCCGAAGAACATCTTCAACTTCAGCAATTACGTCGAGGCGTTCCAGCTTTCGAACATGGGCATCGCGTTCCGCAACTCGGTGATCGTGCTCGTGTGCGTCTGCTTCTTGACCACCATCATCGGCACCCAGCTGGCATACGTGCTTTCCCGCTTCCAATTCCCGGGAAACGCGCTGATCCGTACGGCGTTCATGATGGCGGCCCTGCTGCCGGGCATCGCAATGCAGGTCGCGGTCTACAAGATCATGGGCACGTTCCACCTGATCAACTCGCTGTGGGGCTACATCATCATGTCGATGGGCACCGACGTGATCTCGATCTACATCTTCATCCAGTATTTCGAGAACCTGTCCATCTCCCTCGACGAGGCCGCCCTGATGGATGGCGCAAGCTATTTCACCATCTACAGCCGCATCCTCCTGCCGCTGCTCAAGCCGGCCATCGTGACCTGCCTGATCCTCAAGGGCGTGGGCATCTACAACGAGTACTACTCGGCCAACCTGTATCTGCAGGACAAACAGAAACTCGGCACGGTGGCAATCTCGCTGTACGCATTCACAGGCCCGCAAGGCTCGAAGTACAACCTAATCTGCGCGGGCGTGATCATCACGCTGCTGCCGGCCCTGATCGCCTTCCTGGTCTTCCAGAAGCAGATCTACAATGGCGTCGCGGCAGGCGCGGTGAAGGAATAAACCTTCGCACACATAACTGAAGACTCTCTTTTCATCATCCAAGGCCGTGCCAAGATGTGCCATCACCGGCACGGCCTTACCCCTCTTCTCACAAAGGATTATTCGCATGACCCACACTCCTAGCACGTTCGCCCCGCTCGCGGACGGATGGACGCTGACTGCCGTCAACATTGAAGCAGCCCCTGAATCGCTGCGCGAAGCGCTCGCCGCTGGCATTCCGGCAACCGTGCCGGGAGAGGCCACGCTCGACCTGCTCAACGCCGGACTGATTGCCGACCCGTTCGACGGCGCCAACGAGAACGACCAGCAGTGGATCGGTGACGTCGACTGGCGTTTCACCTGCGTTTTCGACTGGCATGACAACGGCGCCGACCGCCATGATTTGGTGGCCTACGGTCTCGACACTATCGCCGACGTTACGCTGAACGGCCGCCCGGTCGCATCCACCCGCAACTTCCACCGCTCCTACCGTTGGGATGTGCGCGATCTGCTTCGCGAAGGCTCCAACGAGCTGACCGTCACCTTTACCTCGCCGGTACGCGAATCCGACCGCATGGAACAGGCCCGCGGCTATTATCCGCATACCGAGCACCATGCGTTCAACCAGATTCGCAAGCCGAGCTACTCCTTCGGCTGGGATTGGGGCATCGACGTGGCCAACGCCGGCATCTGGCGTGAGATCGGCATCGATTCCTGGTCCGACGTGCGCATTGCTTCGGTACGCCCGCTGGTGGACGTTGCCGCGGACGGAACCGGACTGCTCAACGTGCATGTCGAAGTCGAGCGCGCAGGCAAAGGCCGCATCATGTCTCCGTACGATTCCCACGCCGTTCGCGCCGCGGTGCCGGTGCATGCCGTGGTCAGCGGCTTCGGTGCGGACATCGCCGTCGACGGCACGGTCGCGGAAGGACGCAACGAGACGGTACTGACGATCCGGGTGCCGGAAGCGAAGCTATGGTGGCCTCTGGGCTACGGCGACCAGCCGCTGTACGACATCGCCGTGACCGCAGGCGATTCCGCCGAAGCCGGCGAGAATGCCACTTGGAACGGACATGTCGGCTTCCGTACGGTGCACGTCGATACCCGCGCCGACAACGTGGGCCGTCCATTCCAGATTTACGTCAACGACGTTCCGGTGCACGCCCACGGCTACAACTGGATCCCCGACGACGCATTCATCGCACGAGTGTCGGACCGCGATTACGAACGCGGCATTCGAGACCTGGTGGAATCCAACTCCAACATGGTGCGCGTGTGGGGCGGTGGCATCTACGAAGCCGACGAATTCTACGATCTGTGCGACCAGTACGGCATCATGGTATGGCAGGACTTCATGCTCGCCTGCGCGGCATATCCGGAAGACGCGGAAACCAAGGCCGAAGTCGAAGCCGAAGCCCGCGAACACATCGCGCGACTGTCCGAACACGCCAGCCTGATCGTATGGAACGGCTCCAACGAGAACTATGTGGCCTACTCCGAATGGGGCGGCTACAAGCAGGCGCTGCGCGACGACGACCTGCCGGCCAACGAATACGGCTACGGCGAAAAGCCGTGGGGCGACTACTACTACGCCGAACTGTTCCCGGCATTGCTGGCCGAACTCGATCCGAACCGTTCCGCATACCTGCCGAGTTCCCCGATGAGCTTCACCAAGTTCGTGGGCGCCAACTTCGACACCGACGGCACCATGCACATCTGGGACGCCTGGAACCGCGCCGATTACACCGTGTACGCGCAGTACACCCCGCGCTTCGCCGACGAATTCGGCTATCAGGCACCCCCGGCATGGAGCACGCTCACCGAAGCCGTGCACGACGCCAAGCTGGAGCCGTTCGGCGAGCAGATGCTCGTGCACCAGAAGGCTTCCGGCGGCAACTACAAGCTGGCCCGTGGCATGCGTTCGCACATCACCCCCGGCCATCTCGACGACGTGAGCTTCGGCGGCGTGGTCAACGGCAAGCCGTCCGACGGCGAGCACAGCTGGCTGATCCCCACCGACAACTGGGCCGATATCGAGGACTGGCATTGGGCATGCCAGCTGCAGCAGGCGCAGGCCATGCGCTTCGGCGTGGAGCATATGCGCTCGCTGGAGCCGATTAACGCCGGTGCGCTGATCTGGCAGCTCAATGACGATTGGCCGGTCGTCTCCTGGGCGGCTGTGGACTTCAACGGCCATCGCAAGCCGCTGTGGTACGCATCCCGCGACTTCTTCGCGCCGCGCCTGGCCACCATCCAGCCGCGCGTCTCCGACGAATACCGCGAGACCCACAGCTGGGAAGGCGTCAAGACAGCCAACGACCATTACGAGCTGATCGTGCTCAACGACACCCGCGAGGCCTGGAAGGGCTCCTGGAAGGTCGAACGCGTGACCCTGGCCGGCGAAGTGCTTGCGTCGCAGAGCTTCGACATTGAACTCGGCGCAGTGGACCATGTGGGCCTGCCGTTGGTCGAGGAGATCGTCTCCTATGAGGATGCCGGCAACGAGCTGATCGTGGTCACCGCATCCGACGATTCCTTCGCCCGCGTCGTGTTCAACCCGGCCGAGATCATCGACCAGAAGCTGGCTGCTCCCGCCGATGCGTTCGAAGCCTTTGCGAAGGCCGTGGACGGTGGCGTCGAGCTGACGGTGACCGCCAAGAGCTATGTGCGCGACCTGTTCTGCATGGCCGACAAGGTTGACGCCAAGGCAACCGTCGCCGAGGGCATGGTCAGCCTGCTGCCGGGTGAGACGGTCACGCTGCATGTGAGCACGCAGACGGATTGCGATCCCGCCGCGTTCCTCGCAGCCAATGTGCTGCGCTGCGCCAACGATCTGAAACGTGAGTGGTAGTCGGCGGAACCCGGGTTGCAAGGCCTGGGTTGTGACGATCTGGGTTGTGAAGCCCCAGGTTTGTAAGGCCCGGGTTGTGAAGCCCGAGTAGTAGAACGGTCTGCGGCGGAATCACGCGCCGTGTCAGCGAAGCGCCGGCAGTCCCGCAGAATGAGGTGACGGAAAAGCACCGATTTTCTGCGGTGGTCTGTTGGCGCTTTTGCTGTACTATGTAGATGAAACGTTTAAGTAGGCGGTTTTCAGCTTGGGAAGAGGAATCGGACATGCCAATCCAGAAAAGTAAGGTGACGATTTTCGATGTTGCCAAGGCTTCGGGAGTGTCCAGCAGCGCGGTCTCGTACGCGCTGAACGGCAAGGCCGGCGTTTCCGAAGAAACCCGTGCGAAAGTGCTGAACATCGCCCGCGAATTGGGCTGGAAGCCGAACGGCGCCGCACAGGCGCTGGCCAAATCCACCACGAAACGCATCGGACTGGTGCTCGGCTACGATCCCAAGCTGCTTTCCGTCGAATCGTACATGATGGAGCTCATCTCCGGTCTTGGAGCCGAGCTGGAACGTTATGATTATTCGATTCTCGTGCGCATGGCCGTCGGCGAGGATTCTAAACTCGCGATCATCAAGGATTGGATCGCTACCGGCAATGTGGACGGTCTGCTGCTGGTCAACGTTGAGCTGGACGACCCGTGCGTAGCGCTGCTGGAAGAGCATTCGGAAATGCCCGTTCTTGTGATCGCAGACGCTTCCGTGGTCGGCGATCTGCCCAGCCTGTCGAGCGCCGATGCGGACGCCGTGCGCAAGGCCGTGCAATATCTGTACGATCTCGGCCACCGCCAGATCGCGCGCGTGGGCGGCCCTGAATCGCTTGCGCACTCGTATATCCGTGATTCCGCCTTTGCCGACGTCGCATCCGAACTGGGCCTGAAATACCGTTGCCTGCATGCCGACTACACGCCGGAAACTGGTGGAGAGGCCACCAAGCGCCTATTGTCGTTCAACGACCATCCGACCGCGATCATCTACGATAACGACGTGATGGCGTTGGCGGGCCTTGGCGTGGCCATGGAGGAGGGCATCCGCGTGCCCGAGGAATTGTCGATCATGTCTTGGGACGATTCCTTCATGTGCACCGCCGCATATCCGAACCTCACCGCCATGGGCCGTGATGTGGTGGGCACCGGTACGAAGGCCGCCGAACTGCTGCTGAAGATCATCGGCGGCGAGAGCGTGGGGCATCTCAAGGAGGAGCCGTACAAGCTGCGTGCCAGGCAGTCCACCGGCCCGGTTCCCACCGGACGGGCCTGAATCCAGCTGAGTCCAAACTGCACTCTGCAGACGATTCATCCGTTTGCGGGACGTGCAGTCTGAATTTGCCTGTTAAGTACCTGCTTAAGTCTGCGGTTGCAATGGGTTCGTATTATTCCAGCTTGAAGGCCTTGCGGATCATCAGCATCTGCAGCCAGAACGAGCCGCCGGAAGCCACGATGATCCACAGCATCGGCACCCAGATGATGGCTCCGGGAACGGTGGCCAGCAGTACGATCGGCAGAATGTCGAATACGAACACGGCGATCGCCACAAGCGGCCTAATCACGGCCAATTTGAACGACTGCTTGATCTGTTCGACTACGCCCAGTTTGCTGCGCCCGGCCAACGGCAGCGCAAAAGATAGCATGACGCCGAGAAGTGCGAATACCGCGACGGTAATGCCGTAAACCAGCGACATGGAGTCGCTTGCATTCTGCAAAGACAGGAATCGCAAGTCGAACGCGGCCAGGCCCCATACCAGCGCAAGAATGACGGACAACGCAAGATTCGTGCCGAACCGACGTTTGTAGGCGGCGATGTATTCGCGGAAGATACCGTTGTCGCGCGCTTCCTGCATCTTGCGCGCCACTTCGCATGCGGCGGAGGTGGAGACGCCGATGGTGACGATCGGAATCGACCCGACGAACCAGGCGACCGACAGCATCGCCAAATCGCCGATGGTGCTCATCACCACGTTGTACGGGTTGTCTTCGCGGAAGAAATTTGATGCCATGTCGGTCCTTTGGTCGCTGTTGTGTTGCTTGTGCTGTTAATGTTGTTGCGTTGTGTGGCACGTGGTCTGCGATTGCGGCGGACTGTCTGTGTTGGTAGGTCGTCTGCCATCAAAACGTTTGCCGGTTCATCCGTCGGCTGCCAT
>CAVBVU010000001.1:0-69821 GCA_963598975.1 Anaerovoracaceae bacterium | reverse complement strand
TGGTGGCCGCGATGATGATCAGATTGGTGTCGTTGTTGAAGCCGTCCATTTCGACGAGCAGCTGGTTGAGCGTCTGTTCGCGTTCGTCATGGCCGCCGCTCATGCCGGAGCCGCCACGCTTGCGGCCGACCGCGTCGATCTCGTCGATGAAGATGATCGCTGGAGCGTTCTTCTTGGCTTCCTCGAACAGGTCGCGCACACGGGACGCGCCAAGGCCGACGAACATCTCGACGAAGTCGGAACCAGCCATGGAGTAGAACGGCACGCCAGCCTCGCCTGCGATGGCTCGGGCCAGCAGCGTCTTACCTGTGCCGGGAGGACCGTACAGCAGTACGCCGCGCGGAATACGGGCGCCAAGGGCCTTGTATCGTGAAGGATCCTTCAGGAAGTCCTTGATTTCCTCGACTTCCTGGACCGCGGCGTCCTCGCCCGCGACATCGGCGAACTTGGTGGTCGGGGTCTGGCCTTCAAGCAGCTTGCCCTTGTTCTTCTTGCCGCCCATGCCGAACATGCCGCCGGCGCCGCCCATACGTCCCATCATGAACCAGAACAGTCCCAGGATGATGATGAACGGCAGCAATGACGTGATCAGATACGTCCAGACGCTGGTCTGCTGCATGGTCGCGGTCCAGCCGTTGGTCGGATCGGCGCTCTGCACCGCCTTGACCACGGCCGCGGACTGCGCATACGTGTAGTAGAACTGCACGTTCTTGCCGTAGTTGCGCGTCTTGCCGGTGTCGGGGTCGGTGGCGGAATAGTCGCTCTTGAGCTTGAGCTTGACCTGCTGCGTGTTGTCGACTATCTGCGCGTACTCAACGTTGCCGCCGTTGAGGATCTGCATGCCGTCTTTGGTGTCGATGGTCTGATAGCCGGATCCCGCGAAGATCTGGAACATGGTCACGGCAAGCAACGCGATGACCACGACCCACAGCCACGGAGACTGCCAGAACTGCTTGGGACCGTTGGGACGCTGGCCATCCTGTCCGTTCGAACCGTTGTTGTTGCGGTTGAACGGATTGCCGAACGGATTGTTGCCTCCGTTGGAATTATTGTTGCCTCCGTTGCTCGGCGGCTGACCCGGACCGGGGAAACTCATGCCTGCCCTCCTTCATAGACTGCCGGCTTCAGAACCGCGATCGAATCGAGATTGCGGTAACGGTCGTCGTAATCCAATCCGAAACCAACCACGAATTCGTCGGGAATCTCATGTCCTCTATATTTGACATCCACATCCACCTCGCGACGTGACGGCTTCTCCAAAAGCGCAAAAATCTCGGCGGAAGCCGCGCCGCGCCTCTTAAGCTCCTCAACGAGCCAGGCAAGCGTTTTACCGGAATCAATGATGTCTTCGACGATCAGCACATCACGGCCGCGCACGTCGGTGGCCAGATCCTGACGGACGGTGATCACACCGGAGGATTCGGTCCCCGAACCGTAGCTCGAAAGGCTCATGAAGTCGATTTCCACGGGGATGCTCATGGCCTGCACGAACGCGGAGAACGTGCACATGCTCCCCTTGAGCACGCAGATCAGCAGCGGATTCTTCCCACGGTAGTCCTCACTGGCCTGGGTCGCGGCACGGTTGATGATGTCTGCAATTTCTTCCTTGCTGATCAGCTCATGATCAATGTCTTCTTGTACGTCAGCGATTCGCATGCCCACCATCTTGGCACACGCGAATGACGTGTTTCTGGCGATACGCTGAATATCCGCTGGAAAGATTCACTCCACGCTGACCATGCCAGTCGGCGATGAGCGCGTCGATCCCCTCCACCTGACGCGCCGAGCAGTCGATGCCCGCCTGTACGAGTGCGTGCGCGATGGCCCGCCTTCTGATGGCCACGTCCTGTTTCAGCAGACAACGGGCATCCATTTCGATTATGCCGTCGCCGAAGGTGATCGCCTCGTCGATCGTATGCCGCGCCATGACGTCAAGATATCTGCGATCGTCCTGCGCAAGCCGCGCTCCAATCGAAAGACGGTCTATGATGTCGCTTCCGGAGAACCGTTCGATATACGGCATGAGATCGTGCCGCACCCGGGAGCGCAACGGATAGGTGGACGGCAGTTCATGGCCGTCCGTCGTTCCGTTGCCTTCGGAAACGTCGGAATCTTCGGATGCTCCTATATCCGGTCCATTGGTCGGGTCGTCCCACCATTGCAGGTGGAGGTCTTCGCAGATACCCGTGGTCTCCTCACGGGTTACGTTCAGCCAGGGGCGTAAAAACAACGTTCCGTCCCGCTCGAACGCAGGTTCCATGCCTGCGATCGCGTCAAGTCCCGCAGAGCGCAGCAATCCCATGATCACGGTTTCGGCCTGGTCGTTCTTCGTATGGGCAAGCAACACCGCATCGGCGTTCAATTCGGCGCAGACTCCGACAATCGCATCGTAACGGGCCTGCCTTGCGGCGGCTTCCACACCAAGGCCCTTCGCGGACGGCACTTCAATCGTGCGCACACGCACAGGATCGAGCCCCAGATCAACGCACCGTTCCGCCGCATCCTGCGCCACCTGTGCCGAACCGGACTGCAACTGATGGTCAACGATCACAGCACCACAGCGAAGACCCCAAGAAGCGCAGACCTTCGCCGCCACCGCGGCCAACGCCATCGAATCGCGTCCACCGGAACAGGCCACCATGATCAGCGGCGCATCAAAATCAGGCTGGTGCACACCATGTTTGGCGAAACGGACATCCTGCATGCCGAAGCCGGCTTCGGCCAACGAGGAGCGCAACGCTCCAATGGATTTACGCAAACGGGACGAATACGCCATGAGCATCACAACCTTGGCAATCCGGCAACGAACGCATCGATGGCGTCCTTGGCCGATTGCATATCATCGGGGTCGTTGACGATCACCGCAAAACTGAGCGCGCCTCCGTTGCTGCGGGACACGTTTCCCGTCATGGCCGTCACGTTTCCGAGGCTGCCGGTTTTGACGCGGATCAGTCCCGCTTCGCCGTCATCGTCGAGACGGCCGGCAGCGGTACCGATGAAGCCCACGATCGACAATCCTTCCGCCGCTGCGGCTCCCACCCCTTCCTGCAGATTCCGTTGCTGCACGTCAAGCAGTGTGCGCACCGTGGTCTTCGAACCACTTGCCAATCCGGAACAGTTGAGCATCGTAAGGCCGTTGATCGAGATTCCGGACTGTTGCAGCACCTGTTTGACGGCCTTCACCGCCCCTTCCGACGAATTATCGTCGCCGGTTTCAAGGGCCAGAAGCCGTCCGAATTCCTCAGCCAGGGAATTGTCGGAATGACGCATCATAAAGGCCATGACCTCGCTCAAGGACGCCGATTCGACCTCCGCTATCGGACTGCTTCCCTCCGGAGCGGTGCCCTCCTCCAGGTTGGTCACGGTGATTCCCTGCTCCTCCAGCCGCTGCCGGAAGGTTTGCGCGGCTTCCAGCGCAGGCTGGGTCGATAGTTCTGGGTATGAGCTGAAAACATCCGGGTCCGAAGGTTCGGAACCATTCCAGTACCGTCCACCGTCCACGGCCATGGATGCGGTCGGAGCATAGTACACGTGATCCGGGTCGAGTTCGCTGATGCCGTCCGGCCAACGGTCATCGCCGAACATGGAATCGTCATACAGCAACGTCACCGACTTGATACCCCGCTGTTTCAAAGCCGTCGCGGTCTCCTCGGCGAGTGTGCCAAGTCCCGCCCGACCATTGACGTGGGCGCTGTCCGACTGCCCTGAGCCAAGCAGCATGTCTCCGTTACCCTTGAGCACAATGTTTGCCGTTCCATCTTGGTATTGCTCCAGATAGGTTTCCGTGGCCATCGTCTTTCCCATGTCAAGCGTGCTCGCCGCCGCATATGCGGTGAGCGTCTTCATGGTGGATGCCGGCACCCGTTTCTCATCGATGCCGCTTTCGGCCACGATTTCGCCTTCGGCGTCGGCAATGGCGATGGAATAGCTGCCACCTATGCCTTCGGTAGCGGCGAATTCTTCGATGAGGCGTTGCGCGGCGGAGGCATCCACGGCAATCGACGAATCCAAATCCTCGACAATTCTCGAAGCGGATACTACGGTACGCGGTTCCGTGGCCATGGTGCGCTCCACCTCATCGAACGTCAGCACGCCAGGCAGTACGTCATACAAATCACCTGCCACATACCCCAGGCACAACACCGTGGTGATGATCACAGAAAGCAATACGGTGATGCGACGGCGAATTCTTACCTTCTGGAACGCTCCTGCTCTGCACGCCACCGACCACTCCCCTTCATTGCGTCAACAATCCGTCCTACTGCTGCAAGGATGCGAAAGACTCCAAAGTGGCGAGAATCTTCGGCATCCGAGCCTCCAATAGCTTACCGCCAAGCCATGTACCAATCGCAAGCACGGTAACGCCGTTGACCAACGAGACCGGGGCCAACAGCCAGTACATCCCGCCATTGCCCGTCAACACCAACGCCAACAGAACAATGCCGGTGGGCAGCATCAGCAAAATCATGCCGAACATGTGCAGGAAAGGAAACAGCATCTGGGCGCCCATACGGCCCTGCGGCGACGAAAACGGGCGCGAAATGGATGGTACCGGATACATGAACATGCAGGAGACCACCTCTGCCAGTCCCAGTCCGCAGAATCCCAAGCACAGGCCCACACAACCGAAGACCGCTCCCATGATCAGCCCTTCGGCGCTGCGCCAATCGCCGGTGATCGCATAGACGACGACCATCAGTATCGCGATGTAGGCAATCAGCATGCCCATATAAACGCGCACGCGCCCATGACGGTCGTCCACGCCGCGAACACCACTGATCACTTCCATGGCGAAGCCCCGACCATCGTAGGACAGGCCGTTGCCCTCAAGCAATACCAGAAAGAAACCGACCCAGATGAGCGACTGCCAGATCATCGCATTTTCGCCATGCGATTGCACGGTGAATATCAAGACGAACAGCAGCGGCATGCATACAATCGGCGCCTGCCGTGGATCCCTGCGCAAGTAGGTAAGTAAACGGGCCGAAATCGCACCGGATGGGGAATCCGGCATCGCACAGAACAGTCCGATGCCCTTCGAGGATGCGACACGCGTGGAGGAATCCGCGATGGTGCGATCCTTCTTCAGACACCACAGGCAACCGAAATAACACACCACCCATGTGACCGCAAGTATCAACAGGCGGAGCGCCGCGGACCCCCAAGCGCCGGCGACCACGTCGAACGGCAGCTGGAACGCCGCACCCAACGCCGTCCATGAGAACACGTCCGCGAACGCCGTGAACGTTCCAAGGCTGAAATGCTCCACGTCCTGACCGTTTATCATCATGTTCGGCACCTGGCACAGCAGCGCGAACAGCAGGATGGTGACGATGTAAATCGTGCTTTTGTTCTTGCTGGAATTCGTCAATGTGGTCAGCAGCGAAATCACGAGTTTCGACAACGCCAGCATGGTGATGATCGCCAACGGAACCGCGACAATGCCCATCACAATGCCGGTAATGCCCGCGGATTGGTAGATCGGTACCAGACCGAGCATGACGAGCGCCCCCCAAATCGTTGCCGAACCGGTCAGACCGGATAGAAACAGTCCGCCGACCAAAGCATGGTCGTCGATGCCGTACAGCTCGAACTTCTGCGGACTCAGGGCCGTTCCCTGACCGAGATACATGATCTGCACGATGATCACGAGAACCGTGGTGAAGGTTCCGCACAACACCATGGCCGCATGCAACGCCTGCCAGGTCACGTCATCCACGCCACCGATAAGAGGACCGACCATAAGTCCCAGTACCACGGAACCAACAATCGTGCCGGCGGCGAGTACCGCGACGATGATGTAACTGACAAGCATCATGGTCGATTTGCGCATGGTCGCCAACATCAGTGCCCAGTGCAATCTCATGATGGTGCCGATAACGTTCATCGCGCACCACCGTCCAGCCACGACAGATGCGCGGCCGCGTGACGCCCGCCCACCAACTGCAGGAAGCGTTCCTCAAGATCTTCCCCGTCAGCGACCTGTTCCACGGTTCCGGCCGCACAGACCTGACCGTTATTGATGACCGCCACATGCGTGCACATCTTCTCGACGAGCGCCATGACATGCGACGAGATGATGACGGTTCCGCCGGTGGATGCGTATTCGATGAGGATGTCCTTGAGGTTCGCGCTGGACACCGGATCGACAGATTCGAAAGGTTCGTCAAGCACGAGAACGCGCGGACTGTGAATCATGGCGCTGGCCAGGCAGATTTTCTTGGTCATGCCGGCCGAGTAGTCGGCGACCATCACGTTGGCGGCACCCGTCATGTCGAACGCCGCCAACAGGTCGTTGGCGCGCTTGACCGATTCGCCGCGTTTCATGCCGCGCAGCATGCCCGCATAGACCAGCAGCTGCAGACCAGTCAGCCGGTCGAAAATCTGGTCGGACTGCGGCATCACGCCGATGGAACGTTTCGCCGCGTTCAAATCCTGCCACACGTCGCGGCCGAGAATCATGGCCTTTCCGCCATCCGGCACGAGCAGACCGGTCACCATGTTGAGCGTGGTCGTCTTGCCGGCACCGTTCGGACCGACCAAGCCGTAGAAGGAACCCACAGGAATATCGAGCGACAATCCGTTGACCGCCACCTTCTGTCCGAAACGCTTGAACAGCCCTCGAATCGAAACCGCGGCTGTGTCGTCAAGAGGAACGGATGGAACAAACCCAACAGAAGGGGAAACATCGTCTAAAGCCATGGCACCATCCTACCTCTCGGCAAAATGGGCCTTAGCCTTTATGCTCGATCGGCTTCCATTCCGACTTGGCGAATACGGCCTGGAACGAAATCGGCACATAACTGAACATGTAGATCGGGAAGCTCAGCACATAGGCGAACAGTTCCTTGTTCGTGGCGCCGACCTGATCGCGTTCCACGATAATCGTCAAAGCGGCGAGAGCCATCATGCCGATGACCGACAGCACTATTCCGGAAGACCATCCGGTAAGCGAGTTCAGCTGGCTTTGCCAGGTGACGAATCCGCACAGCGCGAAAAGCATACCCAGCAGCACGCGCACTATGCCGATCACGGTGAACGGGCACAGCAGCAGCGTGAAGTCCACTGCGGAGAAGTCGCGTTCGCGAATCGCACGTCTGATCAACGACGGACCGTAATAGCGGAATACCTGCAGGAAGCCTTTGCTCCAACGCAATCGTTGACGCCAGCTTTGCTGGAACGTCACGGGCTGCTCGTCGTACAGGATGGCGGTGCCGCAGTAGCCGATTCGGTCGCCGTGCAGCACGGAATCCATGGTGAATTCCAGATCTTCGGTGAGCAGGTGGAATTTCCAGCCGTTATTGCGGCGCATGATCTCCTGCGAGAACATGAATCCCGTTCCGCCGACGTGGCAGCTGTTGCCGAGCCACATGCGGGATGCGGACAGGAATCGCGATTCTCGGATGAACCATAGCGCGGAGCCGGAGGATACCCAGTTGTCGGACAGGTTCACGGAATTGCGGTAGCTGGTGAGGATCTTGAAGCCGGCATGGAACGCCTTGTTCATCTCCTCGATGTAGTGCTTGTCGAGTTTGTTGTCGGCGTCGAACACGAAAAACGCGTCGTATGGTTCGGAGGCTCCGGATTCGTTCATCTGGTCAAGCAGGTAGGTCAACGCGTAGCCCTTGCCTACGAGTTCCTTGTTGAAGCGTTCGATCACGTGGCATCCCATATCACGGGCCACTTGCGCGGTGTCGTCGGTGCAGTTGTCGGCCACGAGCCAGATGTCGACGAGCTCATACGGATAGGTCTGCGTTTGGATGCAGGTGATGAGATTGCCGATTACGTTCGCTTCGTTTCGTGCGGAGATCAGCACCGCGTAACGCTTGTCCATCGGGGCGTCGGGGAATTTGATCGGTTTGGCGAACAACGATATGAGAATGCACACCGCCTGATACACCATGCCGGCTCCACCTACTATGACCAGCAGGACATCAAGCACGCTCAGCAGTACCATCAGCGCCACCCACTCCTTGGATTGTCGTGTGTTTGTGATTCGTTCGCCTGTTCAGATGGCGATTCGTCGGTTTCGTCGGCCTCCTGTGTGCCTTTCAACGGTTTCCTGTCCGTCTTGTCGAGCAGATGTTTCGGAATGGCGACCGTCTGTGATTCGTCGACGTCGCCGGTTTCGTCCGTTCGCCCGATGTTGTATGCCTGCTCCTGCAGATGACGCACCTCATCGGAAATCGGCACGTGGGCGCTGGAGCCCTGCACCGCGCGAGGCATGCTGTGCAGCACGTGTTCGCTGATCGCTTCGGCGCCTTCAACGAGCTTCGACTTCTTATCGGGTTCGGGATCGTTCATCAGCGGGGAGTCGACCAATTCGTAACGCTTGGTGTACGTACGCAGAATGGTCTGGATGGATGCCACGACAGGCAATGCGAGGAACGCGCCGAGCGCTCCGAACAGGGAACCGAACGCCAATACCGCCAGGAATGCCACCGCATCGTTGATGTCCATGGTGCGTTGGGAGATCTTCGGCGAGAAGATGAGGTTCTCGATCTGCTGGTAGACGCAGATGAACGCCAGAACGCCCAGGCCGCACAGCACGCCGCCGTTGACCCACGCGAACAGCACCGGCAGCGCGCCACCGATATAGGTGCCGAGCATAGGGATGAACTGCGAGGTCACACCGCAGAACAGCGCCAACGGCATCCAGTACGGCACGTTCAACAATTCCAGGCAGATGGCGGTGAAGCAGGCGTTGAGCAATGCAAGGATCGCGCGGGAGAACAGGAACGAGGAAATCTGCGTTTGGCTGACCGTCCACACGAACAGAAAACGGCGCTGTGCTTCCGGAGCCATCCACTGGCAGGCGGAACGGCGTAGCTTCGGCCCCGCCGCGGAAATGTAGAACGTGGTCATCACGATGGTCATCAGGTTGAGCAGGAACGAGAACAGGCCCGACACCGTGCTCACTGCGGTTCCCGCGAAATCGGTGACCCAGGATGTTTGGATGTTCTTGAAGATCTCGCTGCCGAGGCTGTTGATCTCGGGAAGTTCGAAATTGGTGTTCTGGCTGACCAAATCGCTGATCTGCCGGTACAGCGCGGGCATGCCGTTGAGCAGTGCGATCACCTGCTGCACGAACATGTTGCCGAATAGTCCGAACAGCACGCAGAGAATCACCGCAAGCAGCACCAAGGCGAACAACGACGCGAAGGAACGCTTCCATCCGTGCTTGACCAGCGGCACCACCACCGGTTCCACGGCAAGCGCGAGGAACAGCGAGATGATGACGTCGGTCACCAGATAGTCGATTTTGCCCCAGCTGCGCCAGCAGAACGCGAACAGCACGATTGCGATGCAGATGTACAGCAAGGCACGTCCCAGCCATTCCGGAGGCCGACGCGGGTCGCCTTTCGCAGGGAACAGCGTTCCCAGATCCCAGCGTTGACCGGTGGCCTTTTCGCCTTCACCGTCCCGCATCGTATCTTCCATTCGCTGTTCGCGTTTACTCATGGCTCACTATTGTAGCGTTATGGGTATGCGGGATTCCCATCGGCGACATAATGGGAAAAGCGCCGTGTACGCGCTGAGCCCTATTCTTGAAATCATGCTGAACGTTTCAATTATCATCCCCGCTTGGAATGAAGAGGAGCGTATCAACGATTGCCTGCTCAACGCCACCAGGCAGACGGTGATGCCGCATGAAGTGATCGTGGTCGACAATCGTTCCACCGATGCGACCGTGCAGGTGGTGGAGCGGTTCATGGAGGAACATCCCGAAGCTCCCGTGCGCCTGTTACATCAGGACGAGCATCAGGGTCTGATCCCCACGCGCAATTATGGTCTGAACCACGCCACCGGCGATGTGCTGGGCCGTTTCGACGCCGACTGCATGATCCGCCCGAACTGGGTTGAAGTGGTCTCCCAGATTTTCACCGAGGATCCGGATGCGATGGGCGCCACCGGACCGGTGATGTACTACGACCTGCCAAGCCGCCATTTCGGTCTGCGCAGCGACAACTCCACCCGCAAGCGTATTTACAAGGCCGACGACGGCCAACCCCTTCTGTTCGGCTCGAACATGGCTTTGCGCGCATCGGCATGGCACCAGATCGCCGATGAGGCCTGCCTTGACGAAGACGATGTGATGCACGAGGACATCGACATTTCCCTGCATCTGCTCGGAAACGATCTGAAAACCGTATACAGTCCGCACATGATTTCCGGAATCAGCGCACGGCGTATGGACACCTCCCCCACGTCGTTCATGAATTACATGCGGCGGTTCAAGAACACGTTCAACGCGCATCCGCAGCATTCGCGCAAGCACAAGCCGGAGATTCTGCTCACCGCCATCTATCCGGTGATGCACCTGCTGTATCCCGTATGGCAGAAGGTGCTGGACACCGCCGACATCAATCCCGCGGAAGCCGCCTGGATCAACGAGCAGATGGAGCTCGCCGAAAAGGAAGGCAAGGAACTGTACGACGACACTCCTACCGACGAGGAGTGGAGCGAGAAGCACGAGTAAAGAGGGCCGTGGCGGTACAGGTTTCCGATGTGATTTCCGGTGTGATTTTCAGCGCGATTTCGGACCGGATTTCGAGCACACTACGGTGATTGCGGCACGTGTGATTTTCGCCATCCGTTTCAGGTTCCGAAAGTCACACGCGCCGTGCACGCTGCGGCGTTCATACTGGCTACTAGCGGACCTTGCGCTTCATCATCAGGCTGAACCCGCCGCACATCACCAGCAGGCCGGTCAATACCGTCATTACGGACACGTTCGAACCCGTCTTGGCTATGGTCTTGGCGGACGAGGCCTTGCCAGCCGTCGAGGTATTGGCTGAAGTACCGGATGCGGTATCGGTTTTGCCGGAATCCTTGGAATCGGAATCGGAATCGGAATCATGCTGGTCCCGCGTAGCCTTGGCCGCGGCCACTTCCTCATCGGTGAACAGCACCTTGGCCTGCGCGTTCGCGAAAGTCCCGTCATAGGCAAGGAATTCAGCCAGCTCCCCGTCAGTGAGCTCACGACTCACCTGCACGCTGCCGGCACCCGGCACATTGGGAACGGCGGTGGTGTCCACATGCTCCACCACACCGAAATCAACGCCGTTGACATGCAGGTCCACGGCGATCGGCTTGGTCTCATCCGTGGTGAACGACATGCCGGACACGGTGAAGCTGACGGTGTTGCCGTCGATCTTCAGGTCGGAGAAGCCCGTACTGGAACGTTCCTTGGCGGATTCCAGATTCTGATGCGCCTCAAGATAGCTTGACAGCACATCTATATCCACATAACCCGTGTCCAGGAAATCCGCACCCTCCTTGAACACGTCGAATCCATCTCCGCCAGACAGCAGATAGCTGTTTCCACAGACCTGGAACGTATCCTCATCGGACACCGCTTCGCCGTTCACCTTCAGATCGAACACACGGCCATGCGTATAGGTTTGCTCCGTACCCGATTCGTCTACCGACGTGGTACGGACCACTTCGTAATGGAAGGTGACGTTGCTGGACAGGCCCAACCATTTGACGCTGTCCCATTCTCCTTCCGGTACGTCACGCCATTGCGATTCGAGTGCGGTTTTGAGCTGCGCGCCGGTCAGGGTGGTCACCATTTCCGTATTGCCGTACGGCATCGATTCGTATATTTCCATATACGTGATCACCCCGTCGTCGTTCGCATCAAGGTCGGTGCGTAGGGCTCCAGGATTGACCACTCCGATGTCCGCCTTCACTCCCCTCTCGTTCAAACCCCACAGCACCGCATCGGCGTTCAGTCTGCCGAGGGTGGATTCCGTACCTTTGTTCAATCCGATCGTGGAGCTCCCCCTGTTGAACGATGATCCTTGGGCGACGGTCCCCACCGTTCTTTTCCCTAAGGTTTGCGCGCTTTCCTGCGCATCCTCGTAGATTTGCCGCGCCTGCTCATCGGCCTCGTACAACGGGTTTTTCCCGGTGGAGTCATATACGGGCTCGATGGACGTACTGGCCGTGACCGTCCCATCGGCGTCGAATACAAGGGTAGATAGCGAAAAGTCGGTTCCCCCACTCGCCGATTCCACGATCGGCTTGCCGGCATTGGTGGTCATGAGTTTGTCTTTATGGCTGTGGCCTCCAAGAGCCAGATCCACATTGGCGTTCAGATCGAGCATGGTGTCGGCGTCGGAGTGAATCAGCGCCACGACCGCGTCGGCCTCTCCGTTGGATTCATCACCGTCCGACAACTGGTCGGCGATTCGGTTGACGGCCGCGACCGGATCGCTGAACGTCACGCCACCCGATTGAGTGGGAGACAACGATTCGCCTATGCTACCGTAGATTCCGCCGATGAAGGCTATACGCCTGCCCGCCACGGTTTCGATCTTGTACGGTTCGACCCCGTCCAATCCGCTGACGTTCGCCGCCAAATAACTGATCGGGCTCATTCCCGGAAGAATACGACCCGTAATGTCTTCAGGCCCTTTGTCGAACTCGTGGTTGCCTATCGCGGTCACCGTCATGCCCATGTTCTTCAGTTGTTCCATGGCCGGCTTGTCTTCGTTGATGGATGACACGAAAGACGAGGCCCCCACCATATCGCCCACGCCTACGACCAGCGTGTTCGGATTGTTCTCCCTGGCCTGCCTCACGGCAGACGTCAGATACACGCCGTTATTGATGCCACCATGAAAATCGGTGATTCCCACCAGTTGAATCTCGGTCGCGTCCGACACCGCATCATCGGCGAGCGCGGTTGTTGCGGGAAAAACAGTCGCGGCCGCAATCGTAAGTCCCGACAAAGCCGCGACGACACCGCGCAATCGATGTGTTCCCATCTTGCCCCATCTCTTCTCTTGAAAAAGCATTTCCTCAAGTGTAAGACGGCACAAGCACGTCCATGCAAAAATCGAACGAATGGCTTCGACAAGGTTTTCCAATGCGAAACGCCATCCACACCGCACCCTCCTCACGGAAACGGGTGCCATGCGAATGGCGTTTTTCAATCGTTCTCTGACGGAACCCTTCCCCGAATGGTCTGCCGGCCGGCAGCTCACAATCGAGGGATCGGCGTTACATCAGGCTCTTGTAGATGGCGAGGATGTCTTCCTCGGTCGCCTGACGCGGGTTGCCCGGGGTGCACACGTCGTGGAATGCATCATGTGCCAGGCCTTCCAGATCGGCTTCGGTGGCGCCGACTTCGGAGATGGTGGTCGGGTTCTTCAAGTCGACGGTGAGCTGGTGCACTGCCTGCACCGCCTCTTCGCGAACCTTGTCGAGATCGCCGGTGTAGGCATCCTCAACACCGAAGGCGTCGGCGATGTCACGGTACTTCTCGCCGGTGAAATCCTTGTTGTATTCCATGACCGGAGCCAGCAGGATGCCGTTGGCGACGCCGTGGGCAACACCCAGACGACCACCGAGCGGGTGGGCCATGCCGTGCACCAGGCCAAGGCCGACGTTGGAGTAGGCCATGCCGGTGATGTAGGACGCGTAGGCCATCTGCTCACCAGCCGGAACATCTCCGTCCGCGCTCTTGGCAAGATTCTTGGCGATCATGCGGATGGTCTGCATGGACAGGCAGTCGGACAGGCTCCATGCGCCCGGGGTGATGTAGCCTTCGATGGCGTGGGTCAGGGCGTCCAGACCGGTGGCGACCTTGAGGCCACGCGGCATGGAGTCGGTCAGATCAGGATCAACGAACGCGACGATCGGGATGTCGTGCGGATCGACCGCCACGAACTTGCGCTTGTTGGCGGTGTCGGTGACCACGTAGTTGATGGTGGTTTCAGAGGCGGTGCCTGCGGTGGTCGGCACGCCGAAGATCGGCACGGACGGGTTCTTGGTGTCCGCCACGCCCTCAAGGGAGAGAACGTCGGAGAACTCCGGATTGGCGGTGATGATGCCGATGCCCTTGCAGGTATCCTGCGGGGAGCCACCGCCGAGGCCGATCAGGAAGTCGGCGCCGGATTCGGCGAACTTGGCGACGCCGTCCTGAATGCATTCGACCGGCGGATTCGGCTTGACGTTGCTGAACACCTCATACGGCATATCAGCGGCATCGAGAACATCCGTAACCTTCTTGACGGTACCGGTTTCGATCAGTACCGGATCGGTGACGATGAACGCCTTGGTGAAGCCGTGAGACTTGGCGACTCCCGGGATCTCCTGAATGGCACCACGACCGAAGTATGCGTTCTGGTTGAAAATCATGCGATAAACCATATGATGCTCTCCTTTAAGCAACGGGTTCTGTTCCAAGGTTTCAAACACGTTGAGACCCAACGAGATTCATCATATCCCCGTTTATGGTAAAAACCTGATCAACGACACATTTTTTTCTGTGAGCGTTCTCACACCGTCGCATCATTACGCTTCGGAGGTTGGACATCAAGATCATCCGGCAAAATACAGAGACAATGGTGCCATCTTCGCATCATCACTATTATGCGCAAAAGATTCGGGATGCGGTGGATCTCCTCCCCGCCCCAATTCCAAGAAACGGGCCTATCCTGCCAGTTGGGGCTAGGTCGAACGCGGACCATCCCGACCTCAAAATCACAAATCGTTGGAAAATGGCCATTCCTGAATCACACAAAAAAATCGGAACACAATGGAGCACACCCCCTTCCAGCCCCAACCTCAAGAAAACGCCGCTATCTCCTAGTTGGGGCTGGAATGAATGCAGACCACTCCAACCTCAAAATCGCAAATCATTGGAATTCCGCCATTTCCACATCACACAAAAGAAGAAGGATGTGATGGGGCACCCCCTTTTCCAGCCCCAAC
Organism: Anaerovoracaceae bacterium; assembly: GCA_963598975.1. GTDB lineage: Bacteria > Actinomycetota > Actinomycetes > Actinomycetales > Bifidobacteriaceae > Bifidobacterium. The sequence goes on along the minus strand of CAVBVU010000001.1, from coordinate 55,094 downwards.
ATCAAGAAAGTACCGCTATCTCCTAGTTGTGCGCACGATGGGCGAATGATCCGAAAGCATATTCGCAAGAATCACCCGTTCACGCTCATCAAACCGACCGAGAGTTGTCAACGGACGACACCCCAAGCCACATTTTGCCCTATAACCATGCAACCCGACGAACCTCACATACAAGCACACACATCCGGACGCCATCAAACGCACCCAACGTTACCCCCAGACCACATCTTGATCCACAACCCTGCAGTCCAACACCACGCAGTCCCAGCAGGCACCCCGCGATATCACGATTGACAATTATGTTCGATACGCAACCCCACGGATGCGACTTTCCTGAATACGAAAAAAGCCCGCAAACGCGGGCTTAACCATGGTGGCTCCGAGCGGCATCGATCCGCTGACCTAACGATTTTCAGTCGTTCGCTCTACCAACTGAGCTACAGAGCCATAAACAGACAATCCGTCTGAGCGACCCCGGCCGGACTTGAACCGGTGACCTCCGCCGTGACAGGGCGGCGCTCTAACCAACTGAGCTACGGGGCCATTGCCACCTTGTTTACCAAGGCAAGTACCCCCTGAGAGAGTCGAACTCTCGTTGTCAGATTGAAAGTCTGGTGTCCTAACCGTTAGACGAAGGGGGCGCTTTCAGCGTTTCCGCGTGACAACTCGATTAACTATACGCGATTCTCCGAGATATGCAACCCTCGGCGTGTCGCGGGTGTAAATCGTTGAAATTCCAACGTTTTACACCCGCACACCAAATCGACGTACGAACCCATCGAACGCCGTCTACAACGTGCCGTACGTGAAATCATGGATGACCCGCCCCGCGGCAAGTCCCTTCTTCTCGAAATTGGTGAGCACACGACCCGAAAATCGCTCCGATTCGACGAAATCGGCATGACGCAAATCGGCCGCATCATCGGCATTACCCTTGCCGACATGCTCGACGGGCAAGCTCACCGTAAGAGCGCCCTCGTTGCGGAAGCCATCGATCCCGTCCATGACCTCGTGAACGTGCAGCGCATAATCTTCGATGTCGGTGGCGATGCGCCACACTCCCCCGGCCTTCAATGCATGGCGGATATCCGAGGCAAGCTCGGGCTGGACGATACGGCGCTTGTGATGGCGCATCTTCGGCCACGGATCAGGGAAGAACGTCCACGCCTCCTCGAACACGCCGTCCGCCGCGTGCTTGAACAGTTCGGGAGCGTTGACCTGGGCGATACGCAGATTTTCGAGCCCCTGCTTTCCCGCAAGCAACAACGTATGCGCCACACCCGGGTCGTACACCTCCAAGGCAAGGAAGTTCACATCCGGGCGCTCCTGCGCCGCAGCCACGATGTTTTCGCCTTGACCCGAACCGATCTCAACGATTAACGGATTGCCGTTGCCCCAAGCCTCGCGAACAAAAGCGTCATCGAACACAAGCCCGTCCCTCACATCAAGAGACCCCTCCCCCGCGTTGACGTCGAGCAGATACGTCTGCGCATAGGAATCCCACGCGCGCTGCAATCGCGCGTCAAGCCTTGCGGATCTGCGGACGAACGACAGCACCTTGCGCCCATACAGCGCCGGACGTTGTTCATTTTGCACGTTTACATCAGATTCACGGCCCTCAGCCGGCGTGTTCACTACATCTTGCATACCCTAATTTATAGAGGAAACGCAGGAACGGAACGGTTATGTGCGTTCGTGTTCATGTGTTATACTCAAATTGTTCAAAAGGTAACAAACCTGAGCAAAAGTGAACAATGGTTGTCTTTCGACGAAACTCCGTCCCAACACGACCCGACTCACAGCTCATTTTGGAGGAAAGGCCAGAACATGACAGTTCTCGTCACCGGTGGATGCGGTTATATCGGCGCCCACGTTGTCCACGCTCTTCACGAAGCAGGAGAACGAGTCGTCGTAGTCGACGATCTGAGCTACGGAAAGCCCACCCGCATCGAAGGATCCCGCCTGTACGGCATGGACATCTCCGCCGCCGGCGCAGGTGAACGACTCACCGAAATCATGAAGGCCGAAGGCGTGGACTCCGTGATTCACTTCGCCGCGCGCAAGCAGGTCGGCGAGTCCGTCGAGAAGCCGCTGTGGTACTACCAGCAGAACATCAACGGCATGCTCAACGTGCTCATCGGTATGCGCGATTCCGGCGCCAAGAAGCTCGTCTTCTCATCTTCCGCCGCCACCTACGGCGTTCCGCCGGTCGACGTGGTGCCGGAGGACGTGGTGCCGATGCTGCCGATCAACCCGTACGGACAGACCAAGTTGTTCGGCGAGTGGATGGCCCGCGCCTGCGAAGAGCCGTACGGTATCCGCTTCTGCGGACTGCGCTACTTCAACGTCGCCGGCTGCGGACCGGTCGAGCTTGAGGATCCGGCGATCCTCAACCTGATTCCGATGCTGTTCGACCGTCTCAAGAAGGGCAAGGCGCCGGCGATCTTCGGCGACGACTACCCGACCCCGGACGGCACCTGCGTGCGCGACTACATCCACGTGTCCGACCTTGCCGACGCGCACATCGCGGCACTGAAGTACCTCGACCGCGACGAGCGCAAGTACGACGCCTTCAACGTCGGCACCGGCGAAGGCACTTCCGTACGCCAGATCGTGGACGAGGTCAAGAAGGTCACCGGACTGCCGTTCGAGGAGACCGTCATGGCACGCCGCGCAGGCGATCCGCCGCATCTGATCGGCTCTCCGAAGCGCATCAACGAAGAGATGAACTGGCATGCCAAGTACAACGTCGAAGACATCGTGAAGTCCGCGTGGGAGGCATGGCAGGCCAATCCGGAGCACCACATCGACGTCGACACCTGGAAGCAGGCTGACTGATCGCTGATTCGTAGTGCCACGGGCGACAACGTGGCACCGCACATACGGCGGTCGGACTCATGGGAAGTTTTCCCCTCATGAGTCCGACCGCCGTTTCTCATTCGTCACCTTCTCACCACCTTCTCGCTTGCCGCCCGATTCACATGAGACTACACTTCCCTGCTATGAGTGATTTCCAAAACACCCCGGCACCACAGCAAGCGCAGCAGCAGCCTCAAGACGCCAATGCCGCGGATTACACGCAGCAGGGTAACCCCTATACGCAACCGCAAGACAACTTCTACACGCAGCAACCGCAATATTCCGCATACCCGCCGCAGGGCTATTACTATCCACAGCCCGCGTACCAGCGCTGGAACACGCTGTGCATCGTCGGATTCATCCTGTCGTTCCTGGTCGCTCCCGCCGGACTGATCTGCTCGATCATCGCAGTGATTCAGATCAACAAATCCGGAGAAAAGTCGAAGGGAATGGCCATTGCCGGCATCATCGTCAGCGTGTTCAACCTGCTGATCGGCATCCTTCTGGTCGTCCTGCTCGCCATCGGCGCCACCGTCATGATGGATTCGAGCGGCGTCTATCAATACTCGAACGACGGATATTCGCAGTTCTCCGATCCCGGAGACAATATCGACAAGCTGCTTGAGGAACACGACCTCACCTGATATTCAAAAAAGCTTATTTCAGCGAAGACACGCCGTGATTTGCACATATAAGACTTTGCCGTAAGATATCTTTTTGTTGTCAGTTGCAAAACAGACAGCAACGGCCCCGTAGCTCAGTTGGTTAGAGCGCCGCCCTGTCACGGCGGAGGTCACCGGTTCAAGTCCGGCCGGGGTCGCCAGCAGCCCAGCTTTTCAGCTGGGTTTTTTTGTTTTCAGACTATAGACACAAAATGCGTATGTGAAGTGGCATTGGGTCATTTAATAACGTTCGGACATTACATGCTCGCACGCGAAGTCCGTCGGGACATAGAGCTGCGGGTCATGGGCCGAACGTGGGCCTGCTTCATCACGGCCAGCCCTTCCCTCGCGATACAAAAACGCCCGTAAAGCAATCCCCTGCATTTCATTTCAGCTTCCAAGTAGGAATTCCTTGCGATGGATGCCCGCATATGACTGTGCCCCGGCTTTCCAGCCAGGGCACATGCTATCGTCGTTCATGCGTTGAGCTGTCGCTCCACCCAGTCAACGATATACGGGGCGACTTCCTCGACTTGGTCGATCGCCACTTCGAATTCGTGGGCACCGCCATACCACGGATCGACCAGATCAATCTCGCTTTCATATCCTGCCGCCGGCTTGGCCAGGTTCGGATCGAAACTGCGATACATGTGCACATTCCCACGCTTGTCTTGCGGAAGCTGACGCAACAGCGCGCGCATATGGGATGCGGTCATCGGCAGAAACAGGTCGGTACGGCCAATCTCGTCACGGGTGATGCGATGTGCGAAATGATGTGCGGGAAGCTCGTATCCACGTTCCCTGAGCACCTTGACGGCACGACGATCGATCGGATTGCCGTATTCCTCATCGCTGACGCCGCTGGATTCGACATTGACCTTATCAGCCAGTCCACGACGCTCGAATTCTGCGCGCAACACAATCTCAGCCATCGGAGAACGGCAGATATTGCCGGTGCACACGGTCATCACGGTATACATGAAGTCTTACTCCTCGCGGTTCTTCTCGTAGGTCATGAAACGGAATCCGGCGATATCGTCGGAACCTTTCTGCGTGCCTTGCCAGACGCCTTCCTCAATCACTCGCCAAGCGCCGGATTCGGCCAGCGATTTGATGTCGGGAGCATACGTATCCGCATCAACATGCATGCTGATCTGCGTGACATACGCCTTATCCGCAAAAGGCAACGCTTCGCGGAAGATCTGCGCGCCTCCGATGATCCAGATCTCGCTGCGATCCATGCCGTCATCCGGAATGGCTTCCTGACGAGCCAGATCCAGCGCATCCTCCAGAGTGTCGACCACGGTCGCCCCCGGTGCGGAATATGACGGATCGCGGGAAATCACAATGTTGTCGCGATTCGGCAACGGACGGAATTTCGGCGCCAGAGACTCCCATGTCCTACGACCCATAATCACCGGGTGAGACACGGTAAGCTCCGTGAAACGCCTCATATCCTCAGGCAGATGCCACGGCATCCCGCCTTCGAAGCCGATGGCGCCCTCGTGACCTTCTTTGTCACAAGCCTGCGCCCAGATCAGATTCACCGAGAAGATTTTCGGGAAGTCGTCCCCCCAATCCTCCTCTTCGCCCTCAAGCCCGGCAAGTCCGGGCTCGGGTTCGTGATAGCCACTGCGGCTACTATCGTGCTCCATTTCATTCACTCCTTGAAGTCGAACTAGGGTCAGTAGTCTAACGTCTGGCGCAGACGCTCAGACAGCCACCGGCGCTTTGATGGTGGGGTGATGCCGGTAATCGACGATTTCGAAATCCTCATAATCATAATCAAACAGAGATTCCGCTTTGTTAATGTGAATCCGCGGATACGGATACGGTTCACGGCCCAACTGCTCGAGCACCTGGTCGATGTGATTGTCGTACACGTGGCAATCGCCACCCGTCCACACGAACTCCCCCGGCTCCAGTCCGGACTGCTGGGCCATCATCAACGTAAGCAGTGAATAGGAGGCTATGTTGAACGGAACGCCGAGGAACATGTCGCACGAACGCTGGTACAGCTGGCAGCTCAGGCGTCCGTCCGCCACATAGAACTGGAACAGCGCATGGCACGGGGGAAGGGCCATGTTCTCCACTTCGGCCGGGTTCCATGCGGACACGACCATGCGCCGCGAATCCGGATTATTCCTGATGAGATCCATCACATTGGCGATTTGATCGATGGTGCGGTTCGGATCATCCGCGGTGGGTGCCGGCCAGCTGCGCCACTGAGCACCGTAGACGGGACCGAGGTCGCCGTTCTCATCCGCCCATTCATCCCAGATATGCACGTTGCGCTCCTGCAGCCAACGCACGTTGGTGGAACCCTTGAGGAACCACAGAAGCTCATACGCCAGTCCTTTGAAGAACACGTTCTTGGTGGTTAGCAGAGGGAAGCCTTCGTTCAGGTCGAATCGAATCTGCTGTCCGAACAGGCTCACAGTGCCGGTTCCCGTCCTATCGGACTTCAGCGTGCCTTCGGTCAAGATCTTGCGAACAAGATCCTCATAAGGCATCGGGACATCGGTCTTCGGACGTTCCGGAATACGGGTACGGATATCTGCGAGTTGTTCAGGTGTCAAAGCCATAGGCCTCAGCATAACAAGAACCGGCCACTCTTCTTCGCTATCAGGCGGAATTCATCGATAAGATGCGATTGCCGCCAAGCGGAATCTCCTCCCCTAACGCTCGCGAATGCGCTAGATTAGTTGGTGAATCGGCACGACCGTCGTGTCCGGAATGATGCAAGGGAGGTTCCCATGGGCAAAAGGCTGTGGGTGGAGCGCAATAAAGATGGTTCCTGGGACGCGTTCAGCGAGGACGGAGCGCACATCAAGTTCGGCCATGGAAAGGGCCAGTTCAACCCGGGCGATCTGATGAAGATCGCACTTGCCGGTTGCGCCGCGCTGTCAAGCCAGTTCGCCATCGAACACACCCTCGGCGAAGGCAAGGGCGCGAAGATCGTTGTGGACGGCACCTACGATGCCGACAACGACGCCTACCTGAGCTTCGACGAGCAGGTCGAGATCGATGCCACGGAAGCGGGATTGAGCGACGAAGACGCCGAGAAGCTCAAGGAGCGCGTCGTCCGTCATGTCGACAAGAGCTGCACGGTGAAGCATACGTATGTGGAACCGACGCCGGTCCGTATGAGCGTCACCGTCAAGCACTGACTTCGGCATTGCCCGCAAACGAATGAGGCTGGTTGCGATTCGGTAAGGAATCGCAACCAGCCTCATCTATATTGCATTCAGCAAGATTCGTTCAACAGGATTCGTTCAGCAAACGCTCACTGACGTTCCGGATCGATCTTGGTTTCGATCGCTTCCACGGTCGCCGAATCGGCCATGGGGACCGGCACTTCCTCGACGCCCTTGATGTCGTCGATGGACTTCGGCTTGATGTCAGCCGGCGAGCTCGGAGCCGTGTCTAGACGGGTTTCCGCGGCTTCCACATACTTGCGCGGCACCACGTAGACAGGACCGACCGCATGCTGGAGCAGCCCTTGGCTGGTGGAACCGAGCAGCAGGCCGGTGAAACCGCCACGTCCGCGGGAACCTACGACCACGACATCATGGTCGTAGCTTGCGCGGGTCAGTGTGCCGACCGCGGAGCCCGGAACGATCTGCTTGTTGATCTTCAGGTTCGGATGTGCTTCCTCAAGCGGCTTGATGCGCACGTCAAGGTCTTCCTTGTAGGAGGCCAGCACGCCTTCATCCTCGGAGCCCTTCATGCTCGGTACCGCGGAAATGACGTCAAGCTCGGCACCCCATGTGTCGGCGAAGGACGCGGCGATCTCCAGAGCCTTCAGACCCCACTTGGATTCGTCGGAGCCGACGGCCACCTTGGTGATGGTGTTGTTCAGGTGCATCAGATTGCCTTCGTCGTCGGTGTAGGGCACGACCACGATCGGGCAGTACGCATATGCGGGAAGGCTCGAGCTGGTGGTGCCGAGCAGTCGTTCCGCCAGACCACCCTTACCGCGGTTGCCGATGACGATGAGATTGTAGTTGCGGGAAAGCTCGACGAACACGGATGCCGGGTCTCCGGTGACAATCAGCGTCACCGCCTCCACACCCTGTTCGTCGGCGATTGCCTTGGCCTTGGACAGAATCTCCTGGGCATCGTTGTGGGCGGCGTTATCGTCTCCCATGGCGGTATAGGTGGCATCGAACGAAACCGCGGCATAGCTCGGCAGAGAGTACGCGCAGACAATCTGCAGAGTCAGCCCGGCATGCTTCGCATAGTTGGCAGCCCACCATGTGGCCTTGTAGCTGGCGTGGGAGCCATCAACACCAACGAGGATCGCCTTGTCATTAATCATGTTCGACCTCCTGAATTCACACTGCAACGCGACCATGCGCCGCTTCTAAGGTACACAATACCGCGTAATGCACCAACAGGGAGGCAAAGACACGACAGAAACCAAGTAAAAAGGGCGCATCCGGAAGGATACGCCCTTAGCAAAAGATTGCGTCAGATCACACGACGAATCACGTAATCGCTGGTGAACACCGCCAACGATGTGATCTGGGTTCCCTGGCTTGGATTCAGCGCGTTGATGACCATGCCGTTGCCGATGTAGATGGCGGCATGCTGGGAATTGACGATGATGTCGCCGGGAGCGGCTTCGGAGATGCTGCCGACCGCGGTTCCGACACTCATCTGAGCGCCGGAATAGTGCGGCAGGCTCACACCGAACTGCGCATAGATCCACTGCACGAATCCGGAGCAATCCCAACCGCTCGGGGTATTGCCTCCGCTCACGTACGGATAGCCCTGGAACTGGAGCGCGTAATCAGCAAGAGCCTGACCGGTCGCGGTTGCGGGAGCGGTCGGCACACTGATGGAAGTGCGTTCCGAAGAACGGCTGGCCGATTGGGTGTCGGTGTCGGTCTGGGTCTGAGCCTGCGCCTGGGCTTGAGCCTGCGCCTCAGCCTCCTCCTGCGCCTTCTTCTCAGCGGCTTCCTGATCCTTTTCAGCCTGGGACTTGGTCTGCGGAACGTCCAGATTCTCGATGCCGCCCCAGTCGGTGTCACCCTCAACATCGGTGGACGTATGCTCCGCGAGGAAGTTCTGCTTGGTGGCAGTGGTCTTCGGGAAAGAACGAGTAGCGGTCACCACGGTATCCGCCTTGGTATCGGCGGCATTGACCACCGGCGAGACAAAAAACATGGCGGAGGCGGCCAGCACTGCGGCCGCAACGCTTACAGATCGCTTCGAAATATTCATCAAGACACCAATCTACCATGCAGGGTACGCATACGAGATGCACGCTGAAGATAAAAGCACTGCCAAAACATACGACACGCCGACGCTACGCATCAGCTACACAGCAAAGGGACCGTCCAACGGCCGGTTCGCCACATCGAACGATCAGTAATGGATGAACGTCAGCTGACCGGCTTCGTCAGCGGTGAAGGAACGACTGGAAATGACGCCAAGTCCCTCGACATTCGACTCGGAAATCTCGATGGACCCATCCTCGTTGACCTTTTCAACGATGGCGACGTGGCCGTAATACGAATCCGCACCCTGCTGTCCAGGAGCGAACACCACGATATCGCCGACATGACGCGGAGTGTTATCCACCCAATATCCCAATGCGGACGCGGAAGCGCCCCAGCTCTGGGCATTGCCGAAATGGCTGCCCACAGGAAGTCCAAGCTCGGTACGGCGGGTGTATGCCCACCACGTGCACTGACCATACGGATACGCGTTGCCCTCATCTCCGGTGGCATGGTTCGGGTCAAAACCGGAAGGAAGAACATCTTGGTCCTGATCCATCACCTTGGCGACGTTCTCATTGTCGGCCAAAGACTTGGAAAGGAGGCTGGTGTCGATGGACGAGCTGGTTTCGCCGAGCTGCCATTCGCCGCTGTTATCCTCGGAAACCGTCAGCGAGCTCAGCTCGGAACGATCCTCGGAACGGGACGCCTCGGTGTCGGAGACGCGACGAACCTGCGTGGTAGTGGTGGTGTCCGCGAACGTCAATTCGGAGGTGTCGTGCTGGCCCATGGCCATGGCAGCCGCAGCCGTGCCCACCAATGTGGCCAACGACGCGGAGGTAATGAACACGGAATGACGATCGGCGGCACGCGCGGCCTCGCGCATGGCACGACGGGTCATCGGAGCGATTTCATTGAGCTTGTCGACAACGGCCTGGTCGAGTCCCACGACCGCGCCTCCACCATTCGCCAGCTGAACCATACGCACAGTCCTGGCGGTATGGGAGCCACGGCTCGATGCGAACAGCGCCTTGGAAACGCTGAAACGTTCGCCGGAAACCTTGGCAGCTTTATGCGCTGCATGCCTCATATATCAATCACTCCTTGCGGATTACTGTGAACCTATGCTTGTGACCGCACATGGTTTACAAAACCGTCACGGTATGAAACGTTACACCGATACCGGGATTTCAACAAGCACCCTTACCCCCTAACATGCTTTGCAGCGGGTTGTTTCCCCACTTTTCCACTCTTCGACCGCCCCGGATATGCAGCAGAAGACGTCTTCCCGTCGATGAGAAAACGGTACAAAGTCCGACAGATGGTCACGAGACAATCCAATCCGGGGAACTGGCTAGGCTAGACACCATGACGAATACTGTGAACATCCCCTCCAACATGCTTCCGGAAGACGGACGTTTCGGCTCAGGACCAAGCAAAATCCGCCCGGAGCAGGCACAGGCGCTCATCGAAGGATCACGAAACCTGCTGGGCACCTCGCATCGCCAGACACCCATCAAACAGGTGGTGGGATCCATCCGCGAAGGACTGGCCGATTTCTTCCAAATCCCCGACGGCTACGAGGTCGTTCTGGGAAACGGCGGGGCCAGCGCGTTTTGGGACATCGCGTGCGCATCACTGATCACACGAAAAGCGGCTTTCGGCACGTACGGATCGTTCAGCTCCAAGTTCGCCAAATCCGCCCAGTCGGCACCGTTCCTTGAGGAACCGGAGATTTTCGCGGGAGAACCGGGAACCTACCGCATTCCAGAGCTCACCGAATACGTGGACACCTACTGCTGGGCGCACAACGAGACCTCGACCGGCGTGGCGGCACCGATCAAGCGTGTCGACGGCTCCAAGGAGCAAGGTGCGCTGACCCTTATCGACGCCACCAGCGGTGCGGGAGCCCTGCCTGTGGACATCAGCCAGACCGACGCCTACTACTTCTCCCCGCAGAAGGCATTCGGCTCCGACGGCGGACTCTGGGTGGCGGTGCTCTCGCCCGCGGCCGTGGAACGCGCGTATGGCATTCAGCAGAACGTGAATCTTCCCGGAGCGCTTCGCTGGATTCCGCCGTTCCTCTCGCTTACGTCCGCCATCGAAAACTCCCGCAAGGACCAGACACTCAATACCCCCGCCGTTGCCACGTTGATCATGCTTGAGAATCAGGTGCGCTGGCTGAACGACAATGGCGGCCTCGCATGGGCGGCCGCGCGATGCGCAAGGTCCGCGTCCCTGCTGTATGAGTGGGCGGAGAAAAGCGAATACGCCACCCCCTTCGTGACCGACGCAAGCGCGCGTTCCAACGCCGTGGTAACCATCGACCTCGACGAAAGCGTCAATGCCGCGCAAGTGGTGTCCGCACTACGTGAAAACGGAATCGTGGACACCAACGGATACCGCAAGCTTGGCCGCAACCAGTTGCGTGTCGGCGTATTCCCGTCCGTCGATCCGAGCGATGTGGACGCATTGACGAAGTGCATGGACTACGTGGTGGAACATATGTGAGTGTTTCCCCCGCGTTGTAAGGTATCCAGTATGAAGTTTGCCCCGATTATTGACCCGAACGCAAGAAAACCTTCTCCAAAACCCGTACGCGTGGATTTGCGCAAGGTTTTTCTGTTCGGCACCATTGTGTGGGCAATCGCGCTGGCCGTGTGCATGATTCTCACGGCCTGCGGCATACAGGCGGAACGCGCTCAAATCGTATGTACGGCAGGTACCGTCATCGGCGTTCTCATGCTGATCTGGGAGCACTTCGACCGCTGGGACTACCGACGCTTGGGCGAATAGCCCCCCCCCTCAAAAAAAACGCGTTGTGGATGCCTGTTGTTGGCATAACGCGCAAAAGGTGGGTTCGCGGAATCTTCAATAGCTCCGCGAACCCACCTTTCTTATTTGGCTACACCTTCGTTTACGTCGATTGCGATCATGCCGATCCCGCCCATGTCTGATTTGACCACGTCGACGTCAACTTCATAGTCGACCGCACGGACGTACATCAATCGCAGGCAATCGGCAAAACGAACGTAAAGGTGCTTCCCTGCCCCGGACTGCTCCACACTGAAGCCGAACCATGATGGGTCAATGCAACGTGCTTGACAATCGCCAATCCCAAACCGATGCCGTCTCCGGAACGCTCGTTCTGGTTATCGGCCCGATAGAATCGTTCGAAAATGCGATTCTGCTCCTTCGCCGCTATGCCCACACCTCTGTCAAGCACGCGAATGACGGCTTGGGTGCCGCTCTCATCCGGATTGACGGTAATATTCACATCGGCGCCGTCAGGGGAATATACAACGGCGTTATCGATGAGTTTGCCCACGGCGACTTCGATCTGTCCGGCCTCACCGTTGACTTCCAACGATTCGTCGCCGACGACATTGATATGGATGCCTCGCAACAGCGCATCCTCACGATGCTCCTCGACGGCAGCGGAAACCTGAGTCATGACGTTGATGCGATTGTCCGCAGTCGGCAGAACCGGCTCCTGCGCTTTGATCAGCAACAGCAGGTCGGAAACCATATGCTCCAGATGAGCGCAGGAATGACGCAGTTGCGCCGCATGCCGTTCAATGGCATCCGGATCGGCGCCACCGCCTTCCAACGTATCGGCAAGCTGCCGTAGCGCTTGCGTAGGCTTAAGCAGCTGCTCGGAAACATTGGTGATGAACGAATCCCTGGTTTGCGCGAAACGTACGGTCTCGCTCACATCGAAGATAAGCACCACCACGAAATTCTCATTGAGCCGGCCGACGATCACCTTCAGCCAGTTCGGCCGGGAAACCGTGGCGACGGGCTTGTCTTTCGATTGTCCCAGCAGCGACTGCTGAGCCACCTCGCGAACCGTAAGTTTCCCAGCCTTCGGTACGACCTGTACGGCATCGGCCGTGGTCGTGGTCAGATCAAACTGGCGTTTTCCTCCCTGCGCACGAACCTCATGCACGGCCTTCAGCACGGTCTCGTCCACGATCGCATCATCAAGGACCACTCCGAGCGTATAGGCAGCCGGATGCGCACGAACCACCTCATCGGCATCGTCGATGACGATGGAAACCAACGGAAGCATGGAAAACAACGCATTCGTGGAGTCGTCGATCACGTAATCCTCGGTATCCGACTGCTCGTCCCGATGCGTTAATTCGTGCCACAAAGAGCTCAATGATTCAACCATGATTCCATTCTTACATATTTCAACCGCGTCGCAGACATGAACGTCAAGTGAACGCACCGGTGAACTTTGATGAAACAACTCAGCCGACGGCCATGCCGACCGTATTTTGCCAATAGACTTATGGAAGGTTGTTTCAGACCTGATATTCGTGAAATTGTTGAAAGGCAAGTCATATGCGCGTTATTTATAACGAAGAGCTCCAGGCCATAGCCGATGACTTCAATCGCATGGTCCAGGGAGTGCATAAGGCGATCACCGGCGCAGGCGAGGCCCTGCTGAACCAGAACCTTGAAGCCGCACAGGCCGTCATCGACGGAGATATCGAAATCGATGCACTGGAGTCCAGCGTCGTCGACCAGTGCGTGAAGCTGCTCGCCAAGCAGAGTCCGGTCGCCACCGATCTGCGCGTAGTGGTTTCCACCATGCGTCTGGCTTCGACGCTCGAACGTATGGGCGATCTGGCGCGACACGTCGCCGAGGCCGCACGCCGCACTTACCCCGCTTCCCCGCTGCCAGAGGACGCACAGCCGCTGTTCGCCGAAATGCAGGCATTCCTCAACGACGTGGCCGACAGCACCACCACCATGTTCAGCAACCGAGACATCGAAATCGCCGAGTCGATCATCCTCAATGACGACCGACTTGACGCGCTCCACAAGAAGACCCTCGAACTCGCCCAGTCCGAGGACTGGTCCGGCACCAACCAGCAGCTCATCGACGTGGTGCTCATCGGACGTTTCATGGAACGTATTGGAGACCATACCGTTTCCGCGGCACGTCGCATGGTGTTCATCGTCTCCGGATTCGACCCCTCCAAGGAGCCGACCCGCGATGAGGGCACCGATATCAGCTGAGTCTTACAAAACCAGCAACGCGTCGACGGCGTATCTTCAACGCCTGCAATGCAAAATGGACGGTCACGAGGAAAACTCGGGCCGTCCATTTTTATGCTCCTCTATGCTTGTGATTCTCCCACGTGATTCAAAAACGGCGGAATTCCAACGATTCGGGATCTTGAAGCCGAAACGGTTAACATCCGGAACCGGTCCCAAGTCATACTCGTTTAATATGAACCGCACCCCCGATCATTGATCCGAATTTCTTCGATTCAACAATCGGGGGTGCGGTTCGTCCTATCGCTTAGCGATATCTAACGTTGCGTCATTTCAGAGGTGAGATCACTTCTGGCCCTGAGCGGCAACGGCGGCGGCACCGGCAGCAGCGGCTTCCGGATCCAGGTACTCGCCACGCGGCTTGATCGGCTTGAAGTTCTCATCCAGCTCGTACAGCAGCGGCATTGCGGTCGGGATGTTGACCTTGGCGATCTCTTCTTCGGTGAGGTTATCAAGCATCTTCACGATGGCGCGCAGGCTGTTGCCGTGGGCCGCGATCAGAACGGTCTTGCCGGCCTTGAGCTGCGGCTCAATGTCAGACTTGAAGTACGGCTCAACGCGAGTGACCACATCGGCCAGGCACTCGGCTTCCGGAACCGGATCGCCGGTGTAGCGTGGATCGCCGTTCTGAGCGTATTCGTCGTTCGGATCGATCTCCGGCGGCGGGGTCGCGTAGGAACGACGCCACAGCATGAACTTCTCATCGCCGTACTCTTCGCGGATCTGAGTCTTGTTCTTGCCCTGCAGAGCGCCGTAGTGACGCTCGTTCAGACGCCAGCTGCGCTGGACCGGAATCCACAGGCGATCAGCCTCGTCCAGAGCCACGTTGGCAGTGTTGATGGCACGACGCAGCATCGAAGTGAAGACAATATCCGGGAGGACATTCTTCTCCTTGAGCAGGCGGCCGCCGTTCTTGGCTTCCTCGACACCCTGCTCGGTCAGCGGGACGTCGACCCAGCCGGTGAACTGATTTGTTTTATTCCATGCGCTCTGTCCGTGACGGAGCAGTACTAGTTTGTAAGTCATGCTTGCCAGTCTACCGCCTTGCACGTCCAAAAACGAACGGTTCGACGATTATTTGGTTACGTTTGTGCAACATTCCTCGCTCGCCGCGCAATCCGCGATTCGACGCGGATATAATCACGAAAGAATCGACGATATCGCAAATACCGCAGCCAGGGCAAGTGAGCTCAGCGAACACAGCGGCAGCGCGGTTTTGTAGTTTCTCCTTGCGATCGCGACGGCGGCCGCGATGCACACGACAAGCAATATCGCAACCGACGCCAGTGTGACGCCCGCAGTCAAGACGCTCGGAAGTTCCGCATTGTGCAGCATGACGACGCAATATCGCATCGGCATAATCGCAGATACAGCCATCAATATGATTGCGAAAATGGTTCCTTTCGATCGTCCCAAAGCACTCATCCACGTATGTTTGCCGTGCTTGCGATCGGATTCGACGTCGCGTAGATTGTTGACGCACAGCACCGCCACCGCAGCGCAACCCACGGCACATCCGCCCCAGATGCCGAGGCCCGACACCGTTCCAGTCAGGGCGAACATGGTTCCGCAAGTGGCGACAAGACCGAAGAAAACGAACACGAACACCTCACCCAGACAGTGGTAGCCGTATGGGTGCTTGCCCCCTACATAGAACCAACCGGCCAGAAGGCACGCCAATCCAAGTAGGATGAACCACCAGTAGCCGGTCAGCGCACATACCGCCAAGCCGCACAAGCAAGCAATCAGCGCATTGATTCCGGCGGCGGCCAGCACCTTCTTCGGATTCACGCCGGAGGCCACCAATCGGGCCGGGCCGTGTGATGTGTCACTTGGCAGCGGTGGATTCTGGACCGGCCGCGTCCTCACCGGTCGGCCCGGACCATGTAACGCGTCACGAATCGAATCATGTGACGCGTCATGCATCGGCAGCATTCCAGAGAAAGCATGTCCCTGATCCGCACCGGCATCTCGATCCTCAATTCCAGTATGGACGAACTCGATGCGGGAAGAACGACCCAACTCCTTGCCGGCATCCCGACCTTCATCCGTTCCACGCACGCCATCGGAATAATCGTTCGCAAAATTCGCGGCGATTTGCAGGAACAACGCCACGCAACCGCACAGCACCGCCACCAACACGAACCAGGCAGGAGATATCTGGCACGCACCGACTAATGAACTGCGTTTCGTCTCCCCTAGGTCATATTGCCCACCGAAGAACGGACATGACGCACGCAGCACATCGCCGCCTCGTGAATACACGAACACGTCTTTCCAAGACAACGCCGCTCCGATGATCACCGGAGCAATCGCCAATGGCAGTGTCTTCAGGCGAGCGCCGCGAATCCAAATCGACATTTTCATGGACGTCATTCTAACGAGCGACGATACTTGCGAATTTCGCCAACCCTTTGGCCTTCGAACAATCCCGACATACGGCCAGCTGCTGTTTCCGCCCACGTTGATCGTCCGTGGAAGCACAGGACCGGCCGTCAAGCCTTCCTGAACCATGCCTTGCGTCGGTACGGGAATACTTGCCGCTTGCGACTATCCCCGTACGTACGCAAACAGGCACGCTTACGTCGGTACGGGAACACCAGATGGCCGCAAGTATTCCCAAAACGCCGCGAACAGACACGTTCGCGTCGATACGGGAATACCCACGCACGCCGACTATTCCCATACGTACGCGAACAGGCGCAAATCCGTCGATACGGGAATAGTCTCAACCCGCAAGTATTCCCATACGTACGCAGACGGCATCCCAGACAGCCCACCGCCTGCGGCATCCGCCACAGCATCCACATACGATCCACCACAACATCCACATACGGCAACAGGGTGCCTCCGCCAGGAAACACCCTGAATATGCCGAAAATCACACGGCCTGGGATGTGATGAACTCGCCTACGCCCTGCATGACCATGCGGCGATGCTCCACATTGCCGAAACCGTGGTCACCACCCTTGATCTCCAGGAATTCCATGTTGTCACCATACACGTCCCGATATCGACGTGCGTATTCGATGGGGATGAAATCGTTGGTGCCGTGGATGAATTTCGCACGTCCGTTGAACCCTTCAGCCTGCTTGTACGGATCAGAGGCAACAGCATCATCGACCATCGCACGCCCCATGGCAACGCCCATGAAATCGAAGTAGCCCAAATCATTCATCACATTCAATGGACGCCCCTGCAGATGGCCGCCGCGAATCTCGTCGGTATAGGACGCCGCAATCGAACACAAGGCGATCGAACGCGGCTGGTTCGTAAGCTTTGGCGCGACCCATGTGGCAATCACCGCTCCCAAGCTCAACCCTGCCAAGTGCAGGTTATCCGGATCGCAGCCGGGAAAATTACGCGCCGATTCCACGACCTGCAATGCGTCAGCCACGTCACCGGTAACGGTGGTGTCATAGAACGACCCGTCGCTTTCGCCATGTCCGGCGCGATCATAGGTGACCACAACCAAACCGCGGGATGCAAGCTCTCGTGCCATGCTCACGATAAATCCGGAAAAATCAATGCGATTGCCGCCGAATCCGTGGAACAACACCGCCACCGGAGCCTTTCCGCACTTATCGAAATCCTCCGGCAGATATTTCGTGCCGCGCAGAGTGAGCGGCCCACGCGATCCGCCGTCCACCTGAAATTCAATCGATTCCATGCCGATCATCTTTAGTCCTCCTTCTCCTCAAGCATCCATTCGATGGCTTTTTCGATATGTGTGTTCCAGAATGTCCAATCGTGTGAACCTTCATGTTCCTCGTAAATCAATTCGGAGCCACGGTCACGGGCTTCGCTTACGAAGCCGCGATTTTCCTCAAGAAGAAAATCCTCGTTCCCGCAAGCCATGTATAGGGGCTGCAACGTATTACCGTGCAGCGCCGCATCCATACGAACAAGAGGATCGTTCCCACTTCCGACAACGCATGACAAATCCCCGAATACCGCATGGTAGTAGTCATAATTAGCGATCAAATCGCTGTAGCCAGACTCCACGCCATTGATATTCCGCAAAATCAGTGCCGATGAGAGAGCCGTCACTTTGCCGAACGTGTCTGGATGTCCAAGTCCGAGGTTGAGCGCGCCGAAGCCTCCCATGGAGTTGCCCGCAATGAACGTATCCTGAGTTTCCCGGCTTATGTTGAACATGCGCCGGGTGAATGGTACGAGTTCGTTCACCACATGTGATTCCCAAGGTCCGAGCGCCACGGAATTCACATAGAAACTGTTTTCGCCGTTCGGCAGGAACACCGCAAGCCGATGGTCATTGGCATACCTTTCGATATCGGTGTTATTCAGCCAATCCGTCGCATTTCCGCCGTATCCGTGCAGCAGGTATAGTGATTTCAGCGGTTTGCCGTCGTATTCGGGAACCGTTCCGATGCAAGCATCGTACGGGTCTACTGGAAGAATCGCCTTCATCGAAGTTTTGCGTTTCAGCGCATTCGAAGCGAATGCAATGTCGAGAATCGCCATGTTGATTCCTTACAGAGAGGTAGTCGTTCGCGAAAAGCCGACTTTTCATCGACTTCCACCAAACATTTATCGGGATGTTATGAGAAATGAAGTATCAGGCCCATTCGGAAAAGGGATTTACTGTGAAACCGAATGGGCCCAAGCTTGTATGTTTCGCGAACCCGTCAGCCTTTTCTTGCTGCGAGCTCCTCACGGATGCCGTCGATCTGATAGTCGACCTTGTACAGCAGCATAAGCGCGATACCGATGGCACCACAGATGACCGGAAGCCATACGAAATTGAAGGTGATGGCATTCAGCGCCGCCGTGGTCTGCGTCTGATTCGGCACGAACCCGTTGGCCTGCAGGATGAAGCTTGACAGCCATCCTGCGATGCCGGCTCCGCAGGTCACGCCGATGGCCGCGCAGGATGTGATCAGTCCCTGGCTGCGCACTCCGCTCTTCCATTCGCCGTAATCGACCACATCGGCCAGCATCACGAATCCCATGCTCTGGCCGGCACCGGAAAGCGCGGCAAAGGCGATGGCCGCGAAAATCAGCGGCAACGACATTATCTGAGCGCCGAAATACAACACTACGGAGCCGACGATGCCAAGTACGAAGAAAAGAATCGCGATATTGCGCTTCTTCATGCGCTTGGCAAGGATCGGCGCGAGAACCATACCTACGATCATGCCCGCGGAATTGACACCATTGGCGATGGACGCGAGATTCTCGTTGCCGACGTTGTATTTGAAGAAGTACACGATGGACGCGGCTTTGGCTACCACGCCGATGAAAATCACGAAATTCAGCAGGGTGAGAATCCACCACGGCTCGTTGTGCAGCATGGCGACGAAACTCTTCAGGAACGGAGGCTCCTCGGACTTCGGAGTGAATACGCGTTCACGCGTGTTAGCGAAGGTCATCATCAGCAGCGCCACACAGATCACGCCGTACAGCGCCATGGTCAGGGTGAATCCAAGCTGTTGGTTGCCCCGTCCGAGCAGATTGACCAGCGGCAGAGTGAGCATGCCGGATGCGATGACGCCGATCTGTCCACCGACATTACGGAATGCGTTGGCCTCGACTCGTTCCTGCGTATTGGTGGTGAGATTCGGCAGAATGGCTGTCACCGGCGTGGTCACGGCCACCGCCACGAAGTTCATCAGAACATAGGTGATGTACACGTAGACCATTTGGCCCACTCCACCGAAATTGGGAACGGAGAAGGTCATGACTCCGATCAGTGCGAAGGGGAACGCAAACCATAGGAACCAGGGACGCACCTTGCCCCACTTTGTATGGGTTTTATCGATGAGCGCGCCGACGACCGGCCCCGCCAGAGCGTCAAGAATGCGGACCACCAGGAACAGCGTACCGACCGACAACAGGCTGATGCCGGCAACATCGGTGTAGTAGAACATCATGAACGAGGTGATGACGCTGAACACGAGATTGTAGGCGCAATCCG
Organism: Anaerovoracaceae bacterium; assembly: GCA_963598975.1. Classification (GTDB taxonomy): domain Bacteria; phylum Actinomycetota; class Actinomycetes; order Actinomycetales; family Bifidobacteriaceae; genus Bifidobacterium. Next base: position 35,340 of record CAVBVU010000001.1, on the reverse strand, counting down.
CGGCGCCATAGCTGAATTTCTCTCTCAAGGAGAGCTTGACATTCGCGTTGTCCATATGACATAACTCCTTTGTTGAAACCGTCAAGACTCTGGTTTTGCCGCGGCGCGCCGGCGATTCGGACGATTGCGGGTTTTTAATTCCCTCCGTCGTCTTGGGTGCCAGCATATGCTTTCATCGAACAATTTTTTTGCGATGATGAAGAAATTTCTTTGATTGCGTTGCAGCCAATGTCACATAAAAGCAAATTTCACTACCGTTGAAGTTGTTTGTGCACAACGGATTTTGCAGATAAAAAGAAATTTCTTCGATATCATTATCATCATGGCGATTACATCATCTTCTCTGCAACGCCCAAAACTGGCGCAAATCGCCAAAATGGCCGGCACGACACCATCCACCGTTTCCAAAGTCATCAATGGACGTTCCGGAGTGTCGGATGAAACAAGGCAACGCATCGAGAAAATCCTCAACGACCTGGAATACACGAAACAGCCGGTAAAGCACGCTTCGTCGACATCAATCACCTTGGTATTCGACTCCATGGCGAACCCGTGGGTGCTGGACATCATGCAAGGGGCAACGGACGCGGCTATAACACGAGGACTCACGGTCACGGTATGCGCGAAACATTCCTCAAATGGCGAAAGCGACGACGGATATCGTCAGGCAATCCGTCGCGCACGGCCTCAGGCGGTGATTTTCGACAACGCGTACGTTTCCATGAAAGACCGCACGCTATGCCAGGAACTCGGCGTGAGATACGCGGTGATAGATCCCTCCGGAAGACCCTCACGCGATTGCGTCGAATCCCGTATAGACAATTGGACGGGCGGATTCGAAGCGGGCTGCCATTTGCTGGGACTTGGACACAGCAGGATGGCCGTGATCTGCGGCCCATCCTCTTCGACCTGTTTTCCCGCGAGACTGGACGGCTTCCGATCGGCCTTGGCTCAGGAGAACATCACACTGAGCGACGATATGGTACGCACTGGCGATTTCTGGTCGGAATCAGCGCGATTGCATGCCTTGGATTTACTGCAACGCACGGATCGGCCCACTGCGATCTTCGCCTGCAGCGACACCCACGCTTTCGGTATCTACGATGCCGCACATCAATTAGGATTGCGTATTCCGGAAGATTTGTCGATCATAGGATTCGACGACATCGACAGCACGCGCCATCTCAATCCGCCGTTGACCACCATGCGCCAACCAATGGCGGAAATGACCCGTTCCGTACTCAACACGCTGCTTTCCAAGAAGACGAGCGACATTGGGAGTACGCAATCATGCGGCCAGCTGCTGTTTCCGCCCACGTTGATCGTCCGTGGAAGCACAGGACCGGCCGTCAAGCCTTCCTGAACCATGCCTTGCGTCGGTACGGGAATACTTGCCGCTTGCGACTATCCCCGTACGTACGCAAACAGGCACGCTTACGTCGGTACGGGAACACCAGATGGCCGCAAGTATTCCCAAAACGCCGCGAACAGACACGTTCGCGTCGATACGGGAATACCCACGCACGCCGACTATTCCCATACGTACGCGAACAGGCGCAAATCCGTCGATACGGGAATAGTCTCAACCCGCAAGTATTCCCATACGTACGCAGACGGCATCCCAGACAGCCCACCGCCTGCGGCATCCGCCACAGCATCCACATACGATCCACCACAACATCCACATACAACAACAGGACGTATCCATTAGGAAACGTCCTGTGTTGAAGGCTCAGCCGGCCTGCGTCATCAGCAGCGGCCAGTCGACCAAATCAGCCGATCAGCGGCTTGACCAGCGGGAAGGTGATGGTCTCGCGGATGGTGGCGCCGGTCAGCGCGATGAGCAGTCGGTCGATGCCCATGCCCATGCCGCCCGCCGGAGGCATGCCGACGCCGAGGGCCTCGAGGAAGTCCTCATCAATGTCGCATGCTTCCTCATCGCCTGCGAGCGCGGCCTTGGCCTGATCCACGAAACGTTCGCGCTGCACGACCGGATCATTGAGTTCGGAGTAGCCCGTGGCCAGCTCGAAGCCGCGCACGTACAGATCCCACTTCTCGACCACGCCCGGCTTGGAACGGTGGCCCTTGACCAGCGGGGAGGTTTCGACCGGGAAGTCGCGCACGAAGGTCGGCTCGTACAGCTTGTCCTCGTAGAAGTGCTCCCACAGATGCTCGACGAGCTTGCCATGGTTCTCCACATCGTCGCGTTCCACACCGAGCTTGTCGGCGATCGCGCCCAGGTGTTCCACGGAGGTTCCCGGATTGTCCGGACCGCCGTTCGGCACGATTTCCTCACCCAGGGCTTCGGACAGGGAGTCGTACATGCTGATGGTCTTCCATTCGCCACCGAGGTCGTATTCGGTGCCGTCGAGCAGGGTCACCTTGTGGCTGCCGAACACGTCCATGGCGGTGTCCTGCACGAGCTGCTTGACGAGAGCGCCGATGGTGTCGTAGTTGCCGTAGGCCTGGTATGCCTCAACCATGGTGAATTCCGGGGCGTGGGTGGCGTCGGCGCCTTCGTTACGGAAATCGCGGTTGATTTCGAATACGCGGTCGATGCCGCCGACCAGGCAGCGCTTGAGGAACAGTTCCGGCGCGATGCGCAGGTACAGATCCAGGTCAAAGGCGTTCATGTGCGTGGTGAACGGACGGGCTGCGGCGCCGCCGTGCACGGTCTGCAGCATCGGGGTCTCGACCTCGATGAAGTCATGATTGGCGAAGGTCTTGCGCAGGGACGCGACGGCCTTGGAACGGTTGCGCACCATGTTGCGGATCTTCTCGTCCGCGATCATGCCGATGTAGGGCTTGCGGGTACGGGTGTCTTCGTTCAGGTCCTTGTGCAGGGCCGGCAACGGCTGCAGGGCCTTGGCCGCGATGGCCCATTCGGTGGCGAACACGGACAGTTCGCCGGTCTTGGATGCGATCACACGGCCCTTGATGAACAGGTGGTCGCCAAGGTCGACCAGCTGCTTGAACTGCTTGAGGGAATCGGCGCCAATCTCCTTCTTGGAGATCATGCCCTGGATCTTGGTGCCGTCGCCTGCGGAAAGCTGCACGAAGCACAGGCCGCCGGCATTGCGCAGGAAGAGCACGCGACCGGCGATGCCGACCACATCTTCGGTCTCGACGCCGGCTTCCAACTTGCCGTCGTACTTGGCGCGCACCTCTTCGATGGTGGAGGTCACGTCGAGCGTCACCGGATACGGTTCGATGCCTTCCTTGAGCATCATGGCACGCTTGGCCACGCGCATCTGCACCTGTTCAGGGTGGGCCAGCGGGCCGAATTCCTTATTGCCCGGATCCACGGCTTCGTCGAGGGTTGCGCCGTCTTCGATCTTGGCGCGGATGGCAGCATCCTGCTGCAGCAGCATTTCCGCTCGTTCCACCGTCGTCATGGTGGGAACCGCGGCTTCTTCGTTCTGATTTTCTTGCGATTCGTTGGTCTCAGTCATAAGCCCCAAGTGTAACGAGAAGCCACTACACAACACGCGACACGCCGATTTTGCAATAAACCACAGTTCGTGTAATATTTCCAACTGTTGCAAAACGGGCTGTAGCGCAGCTTGGTAGCGCGCTTCGTTCGGGACGAAGAGGCCGCGGGTTCAAATCCCGCCAGCCCGACCACAACAAAAGGCGGAACTTCGGTTCCGTCTTTTTCTTTTTCCATGGCCGCCATTTCACGGATTTTTAGACTGTAGGCCAAAATGCATGGCTGAAGGGCATGCCGTTCAACGTCATGCACCACTCTTCCCATATGATCCAAAAACGGTCATTGGCCATTTTCCAACGATTTGCGATTTTAAAGTCGGAACGGCCCTGCATTCGATCCAGCCCCAACCGGGAGATAACGGCATTTTCTCAAGGTTGGGGTCAAAAAGGAGTGCACTCCATCGCGGCCCACCTTTCTTGCGTGATCCAAAAACGGCCATTTTCCAACGATTTGTGATTTTGAAGTCGGAATGGTCCGTTTCCGATTCAGCCCCAACTGGGAGATAGGCCCGTTTTCTCGCGGTTGGGGCAGAGAAGGCCCATCACTCCCCGCACCTTTTATGCAATCATAAAGAGGCCGCTTTGTAATCCATATCGCAAAAGACGATCGTGCGGATTCCGGTCCGACTACGCGGATTTTCAGCCAGCCATCCGGTCAGGCCCTACTTGCACATCGACCGCACCACATGCATGATACGTTCGCCGGTTTCCATACAATAATCGGTTGGTTCAAACAATTGGCATGCCTCGTTCGCACATGCCATACGCACGGGAGAGATTGGTGAAAAGAAGCATTCTGGCCTTGGCCTCAGGCGCGTTCATTCTAGGAGCGGCCGAATTCGTGATGATGGGCATTCTGCCACAGACCGCAGCCGCGATGAACGTGAGCATCCCCGCCGCCGGACATTATATTTCCGCCTACGCGTTCGGAGTCTGTTTCGGCACGTTGATTCTGGTGTTCGGGCGTAAGGTGCCGCCGAAGAACCTCATCATCCTGTTCATGATCATCGCGCTGGTGGGCAATACGCTGAGCGCGGTCTCGGTCAACTCCCCCATGCTGCTGGCGGCCCGTTTCATCTCGGGCCTTCCCCATGGCGCGTTTTTCGGCACCGCCACGCTGATCGCAAAGATCCTCGCCGACAAGGGCAAGGAAGCGCAATCCGTTTCGATGATGGTCACGGGCCAGACCGTCGCTAACATGCTCGGCGTGCCTGCTGGCACGCTGCTTTCGGAAATGCTGTCTTGGCGTATGGCGTTTGCGATTCTCGCGGCCTGGGCCTTGATGACCATGATTCTGGTGTTCGCCTGGGTTCCGTTCGTCGCGCCGATCAAGGATGCCGGCATCAAAGGCCAGTTCCGTTTCCTTACCAAGCCAGGCCCTTGGATGGTACTGCTGGCTGTGTTCTGCGGAAATTCCGGTATTTTCTGCTGGTGGAGCTATATTTCGCCTTGGCTGCAGAAGACTGGCGGATGGTCCGCCGGAGTGGTTCCGCTGTTGATGGTGCTCGCCGGTTTCGGCATGGTGCTCGGCGGGATCGCAGGCGGCAGACTTACGGATTTGTGGAAGCCCGCCGCGACCGCCGCGTTGTCTCAGGCGATCGCCATGTGCGGCTTGGGATTGGTGTTCCTCGTTCCCGGCAATTATGTTTCCACCGCGTTGCTGACGTTTGTTCTTGGATTCGCGTTGTTCTTCAATTCCGCGCCGCAGCAGCTGCTGATGGTGCAGGCCGGTCAGGGCGGAGGCGAGTTGATCGCCGGTGCCGCGGTGCAGATCGCCTTCAATTTCGGCAATGCCGTCGGTTCCATCGTCGGGGGGGCGGCATTGACGGCCTCCGCCATGAACTACCATTACACGGGATTGTCCGGCATGCCGATCACCATGCTGGGCGTCGCGTTCCTGGTTGTGTATTCACGCCGCTACGAGACGAATATCGGCGCTTTGGATCGCATGCGCGAGGTGCATGTCTGATTTTCGTCTTTTCAGCCGATCTCCAATCGAAAGTTTTCCACGTTTCCACATATGCACATGTGGAAACGTGGAAAACTTTTTCGGCGGATTCCCCGCTTTTCGGTTTGCCGGGCTTATCTGTCTTGCATATCCACCCGGCGCCCCACCTTACCTGCTACTTCTCAAAATCGTTGATATCAGCGGTCCTGATTTCCTCGGTCTTCTCTGTTGAACCGGGGAAATCGTCGGCATCGTCCATGTCCGTATATTCGTCGTCCTTCCGGTCCTTCATGAACTTGACCAGCGACCATACCACGGCCGCAACGATCAGTATCACCCCGGAACCGCCGATCAATATGACTCCACCCAAACCGGACTCGTCGAAAAGCGTCTTCCACATGGCGTTCAGCACATCGTCGATCGAAAACAGCAGCACCATCGCGCCGAAAATCGCGATCACGACACCCAAGCCTATGGTCGCTCCGGACGGGCCGGACGGACGAATTATCGAATCGTCACCATACTGCCGCTCGTTCGGCAATACCGTAGTCTTATCGTCATTCATGGCGTTCCCTTTCAGTTGTTCGTCGAATCGGCGTCACGACGCGCTTGTTGATCGGTGTTTTTCATAGGCGAGGATGTATCGCCAGAGGAAGGCGTATCGCTGGAGATGGATTTATCTGACGGCTTGACCGGAGTCGGCATATCACGTTCAGTCGCCTGACCGTATTCCGCATATTCATACGATGAGAGGGCCGGCTCATTCCCATACTCGTAATAGGAGTTGGCCATGTACCCCAAGGACGAAAGCATCACCACGCATACCATCGGCCATACGATCGCATGCAGTCCACCGGCACGCTTCCCCATGCAGCCGAGCACCACGATCAGCAGTCCAAGCACGACGCATGCACCGCCGCCCCACAGAGTGAATTCCTGAAGCCCTCTGACACTCATGTCGCTTCCTCCGATTCCGAAGAACATGACCAATGCCAAGGAGAACAGCAACACGCCCAATGTGACGAGCACTACGATCGGCCCGCCCGACTTGCGACGGCCGTATCGGGGCTGTGCAGGCATTGTGCCCATCGGCTGAGCGGTGTACGTGGGTGGAACGCTGGCCGTCGCGAACGCCGCCGGAGGAGGAGTCACATTGACGCGCGCCTGCGGAACCGTTTGCGCCGGACCGGCCTGTGGCTGCCTGTATGCGGACGCACCCATTGATGGCATGTTCGCCCATGGTTGCGACCCCTGAGGCACGCCCTGCCAGAATGCCGAAGTACGCGGCATCTGACCATTTGCGGAGGTCATAGGCTGACCCTGCATTCCGTACGGATTTTGCTGCCCGTACACATTCCACTGCTGGGTCGGCATATAGGTCTGCCTGTTGAGGATGAGCCACAACACCAGCGCCGACAAGGCGAACGCCACCCATCCTGCGCCCGGAAGACAGATGGCCACCGCCATGAACAGGAACACGCCCAGGCAGTTCCAATCCCAATTTCCACGGATCAGCTCCTCGGAAAGAATCCGGCCATCGATCGCATCCGGCAGCAGGAACCAGGCCATTCCGTAAAAAGCCGCGCCTGCGCCGAAGAAGAAGGTCGAAAGGATCATCAACGCCCTCACCAGCGCCACGTTCCAGCCCAGGCGCCGGGCCAATCCGTCACATACGCCGCCGATCCAACGGTCTCGCCCGCGACGGATCTGACTGCCGCGCACCCACGCAAAGAACCGTTCGGAAGCGTTCGGCCCTTGCTGCGCCTGCGACTGCTGCATCATCGGCTGCCGCGGAACATCTTGCGTCCCGTAGAACCTCTGTTGGCTTCCCTGACAGGATTGCGACGCACCATTCTGCGCAGTACCATTCTGGACAGTACCGGCCCGCACCGAGCCGGTCTGCTGCGGCGCATCCGACTGCGGAATCTTCGAATCAAAATTTGCATTGCTCATGGTTCCATTACAGCAACGCGAAGTCGCCAACCGTATCGGGGAACACCCTGAATCTGCCCTGAACACTGCTTTCATACACTGATAAGACGTCCCCGAGAAGGCACAATGGAAGCATGAAGTCCTATGGAAAACCCGTATACACGCAGCAGGAGTACGACCTGGCGAGCGCGCAATATTTCCAATATTGCATGAATCGCCTTGCCTCCAATGAGCCGATGCCGATCAGAATGGCACGTCTTCCGTTGTCAAGACCCCAATACGGGCGCTGGTTCGCGGGCGTGTGCAAGGGCATCAGCATGCACCTGGGCGTTTCCGTGGTACTGATTCGCCTGCTGTTCGCGGCATCGTCGTTCATGTTCGGCGCCGGACTGATCGCCTACATCTTCCTATGGCTGATCGTTCCGGTGGGAAATCCGGTGTGGCAGGCGTATGCTCTGGCGAATCAACAGCCGGCATCGCAATCGCCGCTCGCCAAAGGCAACGCGCCGTACGGAGCCCATGGAGCGTACGGAACGTATGAAGCATACGGAATGGGCGAAGCCCCGCAATCGCAGGGAACCGCCTTCGCAATGGAAAACGAGTCATATGCCAATGGCGAGAGTCTGGGGCATGTACTCAAAACCGCGCCGAAACCGGCGCTTCTGGCGATGGCCGGCATCGTATTGTTCGCCGCCGCCTGTCTGATGCTCTCCAGCGGCATCAGCCCCGCGCTCATCTGTCCGTTGCTGATCGGCGTGACCGGCGTTGGGGTTTCCTGGCTGCGCTACAACGCCAGAGACGGCCAGCTTTGGACGATGATCGGCGGAATCGCGATAATTTTCGCCAGCTATGCAATGTACATAGGTTCCGTGCTGCATCCCCGTTCAGGAGTCGAACATTCCACAATGACGTTCATCTTGGCTGGATTCGCGCTACTGGTAGGCGGGATTTTCGCGATTGTGCCGTGGATCGTGGCGCTGATCCGCGATCTGGGCACCGAACGCGCGTTGAAGGAGCGTGAGGAGGAACGCGCCGACATGACCGCGCATCTGCATGATGGTGTTCTGCAGACGCTTGCGCTGATTCAATTGCATGCCGACGACCAGCAGACCGTATTCGCGCTGGCGAGGTCGCAGGAACGCGAGCTTCGTGAATGGCTGTATCAGGAACGCACCACTTCGGACCGTTCCGTAAGCGCCGGGTTGAAGGACATCGCCGCGCAGATCGAGGATTCGCATGGCAAGTCGATCGAAGTGGTGACGGTGGGCGACGCCAAGCCGAGCGCCCAGACCGATGCGCTGCTCGACGCCACGCAGCAGGCGCTTGTGAATGCCGTAACGCACGGAAGCGAACCCATTTCCGTATATTGCGAGGCGAGCGACAGTCTGGTCGAAGTATTTGTGCGCGACCATGGAGAAGGCTTCGACATCGAATCGATCCCACCCAACCGACTTGGCATTCGCGAGTCGATCATCGGGCGCGTCAAACGTCGCGGCGGTACAGTGGAGATTGTGTCGAGGCCGAAATGGGGCACGGAAGTGCGCATGCACATGCCGATATCCGCAAAACGCGCCAAAACTAACGAATCGAACGCAAGCCAAGCCAGGGAGCAGCAATGAACGAGCAGTCGCAGCCGATCCGCATCGCCGTGGTTGACGACCATGAGATGTTCCGCGCGGGCGTAATCGCCACTTTGCAACCGCATTTCAACATCGTCGGGCAGGCGCCGGATGTGGAGGGGGCGGTGGCCATGATCGCGCAAACCAAGCCCGATGTGGTGCTGCTGGACGTGCACGTGCCGGGAGGCGAAGGCGGTGGCGGCGCGGAAATCCTCATCCGCTCCCGCGCCTACTCCCCCAATACGGTGTTCCTGGCGTTGTCGGTGTCGGATTCGCCGCAGGATGTCGGTTCGGTGATTCGCGCCGGCGCGCAAGGATATGTGACCAAAACGATTTCCGGTGACGACCTGATCTCATCCATCAAACAGGTTCATGAAGGTTATGCCGTGTTCTCGCCGAAGCTGGCGGGATTCGTGCTGTCCACCTTCCAGAACGCGCCTTCGGGCACGGTTGGCGCGGACGGATCAGTTCACGATGACGAACTGGACCGGCTTTCGAACCGCGAACAGGAGGTCATGCGGCTGATCGCACGCGGATACACGTACAAGGAGGTGGCGGCCGAGCTGTTCATCTCCATCAAAACCGTGGAGACGCATGTGAGCTCCGTGCTGCGCAAACTTCAGCTTTCGAATCGTACGGAACTCACCCGCTGGGCCGCTGACCGACGCATCGTCTGAAGCGGTCCCGAACAGCCACGCAACGAATCCTCCCGATTCGCCCATCCCATCTACCTCGCCGTCCCAACGTCCTATAAAGCAACGGAGGCACTGCCTGGCAAAATACCGTTGCCGCAATGCGAAAAGCCATCCATCCGCTGCAAGCATGGCAGGCGAATCGCATGCCGCCTTTGCAAACAGCGGATAGATGGCTTTGAAATTCCGGCCGATTCCGGCTAGTTCAGAATCGTGTCAGTATCGGTGACCATGACCAGCGGCTCGAACAGACGCATCGTATTCAGCGCCAGTTCCTGGTTCTCCGGAGTGCTTCCGGCGCAGGCGTCGGCGGGCACGCGCACCGCCACACCGCTGTCCGCGGCCGCCAGCACGGTGGTGAGCACGCAGCAATCCGTGGCCACGCCGCACACCACGATCTTCTTCGCGCCCTGGATCGCATCGACAAGTTCCGCGCCCCATTTGCCGAACGTATCGCGGTTGACCACGGGGTGACCTTCGGCAAGGACCGCGGTCTCATCCGTGAAGTCGTACATCGGGTCGTCGTTGGCCACCAGGAACTGCGGCCAGTCCTTGAAATATTCGACCCACGCGTCCTTCGGCGGTTCCGGCGCGACGTAACGCGTGTAAACCACACGGTCGCCGAACGCCTCCGCCAATCGTTTGAACGATTCGTCGGTGTTGTAATAGGTGCCGTCCGCGCAAGCCCAGGTGGACCACTCACTCTGTGCGAACACTTTCTGACGGTCGATCACGACCAGCCATTCATCTTCGGCAATCATCATCGTTCCTTTCCATGATTTTCGTAAGGTTTCCGACGGAATCCTCCTTGAATTTCCGTCAAATCACGTGCAGGGCACGTACTTATTCGACTGCGACTTCGCTGTTCGGCAGATCGGCCTCCTGCTTGGCGATGTCGGCACGCTGAAAGATGAGCGCGCCCGCCAAACCAACGATCAGAGCCACGATCACGCCAAGATTGGCGGATGCCCAGCTACCGTCCTTGCCGCCGATCAGACCGAGCAGATACCCCTGCCAGGTGAGCCATGTGGCCGCGGTGTTGACCACGAGTCCCCAGCCGAGCAGCGTGCCCACGGCGAGGATCACGAACGACTTGACGTTCCACGTGCCGTAGCGTCCGTTCGGATCGTACAGGTCGGCGGTGCTGTAATCCTTCTTGCGCATGATCACATCGGCCACGAACATGCCGGCCCATACGGCCATCGGCACGCCGAGCGTGGTGAGGAATCCTTGGAACGGGCCGATGAATGTGTCGGAGAAGAAGGTGACGTAGACCACACCGAGCACGGTGAGCGCCGCGGTGAGTGCGGCCGCGATGGTGCGCGGAAGCTTCACGCCGAAGCTCAGCAGGGCCAGGCCGTTGGAATAGTTGTCCATGATGGCGCCGGACATGAGGCCGAGCACCGCCACGAGGGTGTATGGAATGAGATACCAGGTCGGCAGGATGGACGCGATCGCGCCGATCGGGTCGTTGCCCACGTTTTCCGCGAGATCGGCATTGGACGCGGCCAGCAGCAGACCGTAGAAGATGAGGAACACGTTGGCGATCGACGCGCCGAACGTGGTCCAGAACACGATGCCGCCGTTCGACGACTTACGCGGCAGGTAGCGGGAATAATCGGCTGCGATGTTCACCCAGCCCAGGCCGAAGCCGGTCATGACGAAGAAGCAGCATCCGAGCATGGCCGGCAGACTGCCGGACTGGATCTGCCCGATGGCGGAGAAGTCGATATGGCCGAAGCCTAGAATGAAGAAACCGACGGTGATCACACCGGTCACGACGGTGATGACCTGCTGGCAGCGCATGATCAGGTCGTATCCGAAGATGCCGGCCACGACCACCAGTCCGACCACGATGAAGGTGGAGATGATCTTGGGTGCGGCGCCTGATCCCAGTCCGAGTTTTTCGATGGTGGACGACATGGCGAGCACCGCGGTGGTGGTCAGTGAAATTTCCCAGCCCAGCGTGGCGATCCAGCTCAACGCGGCCGGAACCTTTGCGCCTTCGACGCCGAAGGTGGCGCGGGTGAGCACCATGGTCGGCGCGTTGCCTCGCTTGCCTGCGATCGAGATGATTCCCACAAGCAGGAACGAGACGACCACGCCTATGATGGTCATGGCCGTCGCCTGCCAGAAGGAAATGCCGAATCCCAGGGCCCATGCGCCATACGACATAGCGAACATGGAGATGTTCGCCGCGAACCACGGCCAGAACAGACTTGACGGCGTGCCTTTGCGTTCGCTTTCGGAGATGGTGTCTATGCCCTGTTCCTCGACGCTCAGGGCATTCTTTTCCTTGCTCATATAAGTTCTCCCTTGCTTCATTGCACTGGTTTCAGTGCACGGCCGCGCTGTTTTTCCGATCCCTCGACCGCGGCGTGCACATCATAACTCAACTTATAGTCATTAAGACTAAAACTATGTTCCGTTGGAAATCATACGGAAAGAAGCTGTTCGACCTCCTTCCGCGTAGGGCATGTCGCCGGACCTCGTCTCGTCACCGCAATGGCCGCGGCCACATTGGCGAAACGAATCGCATCCCCAAGCGCGACTCCCCTGCTCAATTCGGCGCACAACACGCCCGCATGGCAATCGCCGGCACCATTGGTGTCGATCGCATGAACCGGATATCCGACGATCAACTCGGGTTCGCGGCCCGATTCGGCCAGCCAGGCGCCGTCGCCGCCGACACGCATAACCAATGTCGAACGCAAGACATCGGCCATCATCGCGGCCAAAGTACGGAAATCGCCATCAGGAACCGTCAAACCGAGACGCTGCGCCATAAGCATCGACTCACGTTCGTTGCACGACCATATCGGACGATATTCCGCCAACGTTCCGAAAACATCGTCATCGATCTGCCCGATCACCGGAGAAGGGTCGAACAAAACTGTAAAACGGCGGTTTTCCGCGGTCTTCTCAAGGAATTTCAGCAAAGCAGAACCGGTCTTGTGAGCCAGTGTGTAACCGCTGACGTGCACCACGTCGCCATCGTTCGGACGGATATCGGCGAACGCATCGACGTCGCCGAACGCTTCCGCACCCCTCGTCGAAATGAACGTACGTTCGGCGTCATCGTCCGTCAACGCCACGCAAAATCCGGAATCGCGATTCGCGTCGCATTTGCCGATATGACGCACGCCATCCGCGGCGAACGCCTTTCGGATCATATCCGCCCACGGACCGCTCCCGAGAACGCCGGCATGATCGGCTTCGATTCCCATCTGCCGCACCGCATGCAGCATGTTGAAGCTCGCCCCGACGGCAGTTTCGACATCGTCGGCGAACACATCCTGCCCGGCCTGCGGCACCTGAGGCACCTTCATGGTCAAATCGACTATTACCTGGCCGAGCGAAATGACCTTGCCTTCACGTTGCCGTTCCATACGACCACCCGCAATCAATTCCGGCGCATTCCGCACAGCTCGGCCACGGTTCGATCCACGTCAAGCTGGTTGTCGTCCTTCATCTGACGCACCACCTGATTCGCGACCCCCCCATCGAAACCGTTCGACCCATGCCACGCACCAAGCATCGCGCCGGTCATAGCCGCAATGGTGTCGGTATCACCACCCAAGGAAGCCGCGAAACACAATGCTTTCGTGGGGTCGTCGAAGAATCGACTCGCGACGCTGAAGGCGGCCGTCACGGATTCGTTGGATTCCACGCTGGTTCCGCAATCGCTGCGCAGCACCTGGGCGAATTCCTCATCGGAGAGCGACCTTCCCTCCCCTTCACTCCAGTCCATGAACCATTGAACACGCGCGCTCACCGACGCCTTCGCCGACCAGTTGCCCCGCCGCGGCATGGACTTTACGAAATCCAATGCCTTGCGCAGAAAATCCCCGTCACCCTCAATCGCGTAACTTACGGCCGCGGCAACCAAGGTAGTGGCTTCGATGCCCTGCACCGTGTTATGCGTCACCACGCAGGATTGCCATGCCGCATCGGCGAGCGCCTTTCCAGGACGGAACACGATGCCGACCGGAGTGGCGCGCATCGCACCGCCGTTTGTGGTGCCGAATTTGCCCGTCTCCTCCGGATCCACGCCATCCGTCAGTGCTTGCAGAGCAGCTTTTGTGGAGGGACCGAGCAGATCCAGCGATCCCTTCGCCTTCATTTTCGCTTCCCAGCGCAGCAGATCCTTGGCGTAGGCGTCGTTGTCGATCCGGCCGTCGTCGGCGATCAGTCGTTCGGCCAGCACGAACGCCTGTTCGGTATCGTCCGTGATGGCACCGGCCTTCATGCTCGGCGCGATCGGCTGTTGTGCGACCGCATCACGCAACGAGTCGATCGGACCGCCGTAATATTGCGTGATCTGCGCGGGAGACATGCTCTGCGTCGGCATGCCGAGCGCGTCTCCTATCGCAAGACCCATCATCGCGCCTCGGGCGCGGTCCAGCAATCGTTCTTCCGCCATCATCGTTCTCCTCTCGTGGCGACATGCAGCGTGAAATGACTTGGATCGAGGAACGAGCGCACGTATTCGACCAGTTCGCCGTCCTCGTTGAAGTTGTGTCTTTCGGAAAGCAGGAATACCGAATTTTCGGTTTTTCCAAGCGCCTCGACGACTGCGCCTAGACGGTCCGCGGAAACGTCCATATATCCGGAGGATGCGACCAATCCCGCTTGTTTCATGGTCTGCGACACGGAACCGTTGACCAATCCCTCCGCATGTTCGATGACGTTGCGCAATGACTCGACGGCCGGCAGATAGGAGGTTTCATACGATACCGGTACCGAACGAAACAGTCTTCTGCGTACGATTTCGTAGAACATCCCGCAGCCGCTTTCGTCGTCGAGCATTTCAGGACGTTCCACCAGCGAGACCGACAGCAGTTCGGTCGTGGTCGGCACGCCGGAACGCAATGATGCCGACGTCCATCCGTCGGAACCGTTCATATTGCCGCCATGGAACGCCACATAGCTGCCGGATCCCATCCGAGTTTCGATGAGATTGGCTCTTTTCAGCATTTCCAGGGCTCTGCGCACGGTTCCGCGCGAGACCTGATATTCTTCGGCCAGCTGGGCTTCGGACATGATCTTCTCGCCCGGCTTGAGCGTTCCGTCCTTGATTTGCGCGGCCAGCGCGTTTCCCAGATATTCCGTTCTTGTATATGCGGTCATTGCACACTCCCGATACATTGGGACGATTCCGTTGTCATCGTTAAACAACTATGTACAGGATAGCACAGGTTTATACAGGTTTGATACAGATGCGACAGATTTCACCCCCGTAAATCATCCATTTCCCATATCCAAGAAACCGGAGGCGATTCGGTCCCGCATCTCCGATTTTCGAATTCGATTTTCCTTGGCCCAGCAATCGGGACGCGGTCCATCCGGTCAGCCCACGCGTCCCTTGTCGCATATGGCCATGCGACTTCTCGCACGGACATATACGCTTATCCACTTAATCGGACCATCGCACGTTCGACGTCCCCAACCGGTACGGCATCGTCTGAAACGAATTCCATACCAACGCACGGCACCCGGACGCCGCCGAATGGCCCACTCCCTCAGACACGCATTTTGGCCTATAACCCAACGCTTTCGCATAAAAAAGGGTTCCAGGCAAAACTGTTACCCGGAACCCTAGATGCGGACAGAGCGAGATTCGAACTCGCGGAAGGTTGCCCTTCAACGGTTTTCAAGACCGTCTCTTTAGACCGCTCAGACATCTGTCCAATGTGCATAACACACGAAACGCCAATATAGCACAGCACTCGGAAATCATCCGCATCGCAACACGTAAAATCGTCGTCATCAGTCGCCAAATGTCGCCCGACTATCCCCAAACCGACGCAAAGTACCGCCATTGCGGAGGTACGGGAATACCCAACCAACCCGAACATCCCCAAACCGACGCAAAACAACCCCATAACGAACGTACGGGAATACTCAACAGACCCGACTATCCCCAAACCGACGCAAAGCGACCCAATTGCGAAGGTTTGGGAATACCCAATCTGCCGAAATATCCCCAAACCGACGCAAACCAACCCAATTGCGAAGGTTTGGGAATACTCAACAATCCTGGGTATCCCCAAACCGACGCAAATTGGAGATCCGGCGCCTGGGATACGACCAGAGGCAAGGAGTCAAGGGCACAGCAGACCAACGGCACCCCAACCAAAAGGCACAGCAGACCAACGGCAGTCCGGCAGCAGCCCGGCAAAAGCACAGCAGCCCAGCAAAAAACACGACAACAACACAAAAGCGGCGCCAACATTACGCTGACGCCGCTTTCGCAGTGCAATCACAAGCCGAATCGACCAATGCAACAGGTCGAATTCAGTCGATCACCAAATCAGGCCTCCCACTTGGTCGGCTCGATGACTTCCTTGCCACCCATGTAGGCACGCATGGCCTTAGGAATAACGATGGAACCATCCTTCTGCTGATGGTTCTCCAGAATGGCGACCAGCCAACGAGTGGTGGCCAAAGTGCCATTCAGCGTGGAGACCGCGCGGGTGCCGCCATCCTCCATACGTTCGCGGATGTTCAGACGGCGAGCCTGGTATTCGGTGCAGTTGGAGGTGGAGGTGAGCTCGCGGTAACGGCCCTGGGTCGGAACCCAAGCCTCGCAGTCGAACTTACGTGCCGCGGAGGAGCCCAGGTCGCCGGCAGCGGTGTCGATGATGCGGTACGGCACCTCAACCTTGCCGAGCATCTCCTGCTCCATGGCCAGCAGGTGCTCATGCTCCTTATAGGAGTCCTCCTGCTTGGTGTAGACGAACATCTCAACCTTGTCGAACTGATGCACGCGGATGATGCCGGAGGTGTCCTTGCCAGCGGCGCCGGCCTCACGGCGGTAGCAGGAGCTCCAACCGCAGTAGCGCAGCGGACCGTTGGACAGGTCGAGAATCTCATTCTCGTGCATGCCTGCGAGCGCCACTTCGGAGGTGCCCACCAGGTACTGCTCGTCAGGCTCGCGCAGACGGTAGATCTCGTCGGCGTGGGAGTTGAGGAAGCCGGTTCCGCGCATTACTTCAGGACGAACCAGCGTCGGGGTGATGGCCAGGGTGAAGCCGTGCTCTTCGGCCTGATCGACGGCCATGGTCAGCATGGCGATCTGCATGCGTGCCACCTGGCCGCGCAGGAAGTAGAAGCGGGATCCGCCGACCTTCACGCCGCGTTCCATGTCGATTCCGGCAACGCCACGGCCGAGGGTCAGGTGGTCCTTCGGTTCGAAGCCTTCGGCTGCGAAGTCGCGAATCTCACCGACCTTGTTGACCACCACGTAATCGTCTTCGCCGCCTTCCGGAGCTTCGTCCTCAACGATGTTGGACAGCTTCCACATGGCGGTGGTGTACTCTTCGGCCGCGGCATCGGCAGCGGCCTTGTATTCGGAGACCTTCTGGGACAGTTCCTTGGTTTCGGCAATCAGCTTGGCCTTTTCCTCGGCCGGAGCCGCGGCGACCTTCTTGCCGATTTCCTTCTGCTGCGCGCGGGCAGCTTCGAATTCCTTCAGAGAGGAACGGCGAACCTCGTCGGAGCGCAGCACCTCGTCGACAAGTTCGACCGATTCGCCACGCTTACGCTGGGATTCCTTGACAACGTCAGCATGTTCACGAATGAATTGGATATCAAGCATGGTTCCTAGACTAGTGCCGCAAGCCGACACAGCGCCGGCTTTTTCCATTTCCGTCGGTTTTGGTGCATGACGTGCAGGAATCGTCGAATTTAGCGCGTCCGATTCGCGTTTTTTCGTCTTTTATGTTGAAAATAAGAAACATGCCTATGCCATTGATCATTCTTCTTCTTGCCGTCTGCGTTGTGTTCGTGTGCGCCGTCGCGTTCTTTGCATGGCGCGCGTACAAGCATCGCACGCTCGTGGAGCATATCGACAAGCGGGACGACGATCAGGTTCATTACGCGTTCATCGTCAATCCTTCGAAGCCGCAGGCCCAGCAGCGTATGCAGCGCATCAGGGAGTTCTGCGAGGCGAAGAATCTTACGCAGGTGGAGCTCATCGAGACCCAGCTCGACAAGGATGGTCGGGCGTGCGCGCTTGAGGCTTTGGAACATGGCGCGGACGTCGTGGTGGCGGTCGGCGGCGATGGTACCGTGCGCACGGTGGCGAGCGCGCTTTCGGGAACCGGCCATGCGTTGGGTATCGTGCCGATCGGCACCGGCAATCTGTTCGCCCGCAATATGGGCATTCCCGTGGACGACATCGATGCCGCGCTGACCGTCGCCACGTCGCACGGGTCGAAGCTGGTCGACGTCGGACGCCTCACTCTGTTGGATGACGAGACCACCGATCACGGCCACGCGTTCCTGATCATCGCTGGTATCGGCTTTGACGCGTTGATGATCGACGAGACCGATCCGAAATTGAAGAAGAACATCAGTTGGCTCGCCTATTTCGTGGCCGGCGTGAAGAATCTGTTCGCCCCGAAGTACAAGGGCGATGTGGCCATCACCAGCAAGGACGGCTCCACCCACACCATCCACGGTTTGTCGTTCCGCACGTTCATGGCCGGCAATTGCGGTCAAATTCCCATGTTTTCGCTGATGCCGGACGCGTCCTATGACGATGGCGTGCTCGATTACGAGGTGATCGACACTTCCGGCGGCATCATCGGTTGGGCGAATCTGTTTGGAGACGTGCTGCACCAGACGATCACCGGCAAGGCGCAGCAGAGCCCGCTGTCCACGAATTCCACCGTGGATCAGATTCAGGGGGTGAGCGCTGAGATCACGCTGGAGAAGCCCGCTTTGGCGCAGGTGGACGGCGATATGCTCCCCAAGACGAAGCACATCCGTTTCAGCGTGGAACGTCAGTCGCTGTGCGTCCGCGTGCCGGAACTTTCCGCGGAGGATACCGGCATTCTCGCGTTGAATCTCACGAACGCCCCTGCGCCGGCTCAGATCACCAATCGCGCGGATGCCGGAGAAAACAAGGATTCGACGGCTTCCGAAACGCAGAAAACCACGGTTTGACGCCACTCCGGACGCATCGGGGAAACCTGACGGGCAAAAACCGCCGATTTGCCCGCTTTCCGCACGTTGGCGTGGCAAAATGGGTCTATGGTTGCAAACAATGCGGGTACGCCCGCCACCCCAGCAGATCTGATTAACGTCGACGAGGTCATCGGAAAGTACTATGACGTCGTCCCCGACCCGAATGTTCCGGAACAGCGCGTTTCCTTCGGCACTTCCGGACATCGTGGCTCGTCCCTGAAGACCTCGTTCAACGAGGCTCATATCGTCGCCATCACGCAGGCCATCGCCGAATACCGCAAGAAGGCCGGCGTCACCGGCCCGCTGTATATCGGCCGCGACACCCACGCACTGTCCGAGCCGGCTTGGAAGACCGCAATCGAAGTGCTCGTTGCCAACGGAGTGAACGTGCGCATCGATTCTCGCGACGACTTCACCCCCACCCCGGTCGTCTCCCAGGCCATCCTGACGCATAACCGCGCCGCCGACGGAACCCAGCGTTTCTCCGGCGAAGGTCTGGCCGACGGCATCGTCGTGACCCCTTCGCACAATCCGCCCACCGACGGCGGATTCAAGTATGATCCGGTCACCGGCGGCCCGGCTCCGGCCGACGTCACCAACGCGATCGCCGACCGCGCCAACGAGCTGCTCGGCGATTTCAAGAACATCAAGCGCGTGCCCTTCGAGCAGGCCGTCAAGTCCGACCTAGTCGAGCGCTTCGATTTCCGCGACCACTATGTCTCCGATTTGGAGAACGTCATCGACTTCGACGTGATCCGTTCCTCCGGCGTGCGTCTCGGCATCGATCCGCTCGGCGGCGCTTCCGTGAACTACTGGCCGCTGATGAACGAGAAGTTCAATCTGACCATCGACGTGGTCCGCCCACAGGTCGTGCCCACCTGGGACTTCATGACCCTCGACCACGACGGCAAGATCCGTATGGATCCGAGCTCCCCGTACGCCATGAAGGGTCTGGTCGACTCCCTCAACAACGGCGCTTGGGACAAGTACGATCTGGTCGGCGGCACCGATCCGGACGCCGACCGTCACGGCATCGTATGCCCGAACTGGGGCGTCATGAACCCGAACCACTACATCGCCGTGTGCGTGGAGTACCTGTTCGGAGGCAACCGTCCGGGCTGGCCGGAGGGCGCCGGAATCGGCAAGACCCTGGTCTCCTCCTCCCTGATCGACCGCGTGGCCGCTTCGATCGGCGCCAAGCTCGTTGAGGTGCCAGTCGGATTCAAGTGGTTCGTGGACCCGCTGTTCAAGGGCGAGGTCGCCTTTGGCGGCGAGGAAAGCTCCGGCATGTCCTTCCTGCGCAAGGATGGCCGCGTGTGGACCACCGACAAGGACGGTCTGATTCCGGATCTGCTCGCCGCCGAAATCACGGCGAAGACCGGCAAGAACCCGGCCCAGCTGCATCAGGAGCAGGTGGAGCGTTTCGGCGAAAGCTGGTACAAGCGCGTCGACACCCCGACCACCCTTGAGCAGAAGATCAAGTTCGGCAAGCTTTCCGGAGACGACGTGGAGGCGACACAGCTCGCCGGCGAGGACATCACCGCCAAGCTCACCGAGGCTCCCGGCAACAACGCCAAGATCGGCGGCCTGAAGGTCACCACCGAGAACAACTGGTTCGCGGCACGTCCGTCCGGCACCGAGAACATCTACAAGGTGTACGCCGAGTCCTTCGAATCCCCTGAGGCGCTCGACAAGGTGCTCACCGAGGCCACCGAGGTCGTGGACAAGGCCCTGTCCGAGTGACATCCGTTGTATGCCGTGCGTTTGCCTGACGTCACGGCATACGCACGTCGATTGACGAGGACCTGCGATGCGATCCCGTCTTCATCTGAATTTCATTCCGAGATTCAGATGAAGGCGGGATTTTCCATTGCCGATTCCTTACGGCTGATTCTTTATGGCCGCTTTCCCTATTGCCGATCTCCCTATTGCCGATTTCCCTTCGAGTCGCGCGGATTTCGTAGGGTAGAACCATGACGATTACGGTTTCTACAGACGGTTCCGCGCTGGGCAATCCGAACGGTCCGATGGGTTGGGCTTGGGCCGATCACGACATTCCTTCCAATGACGAGCATGGACATACCGGCGATTGCGATGCCGGCGGCGCGACGAACGGCACCAATCAGATCGGAGAGCTTTGCGCCGTGTTGGAGGCGTTGCGCGCGCATCCGGGTTCCGAGCCGTTGATCATCGAAACCGACTCCCAGTATGCGATCAACTGTTCCACCAAGTGGGTGCACGGCTGGAAGAAGAACGGCTGGAAGAATTCGCAGAAAAAACCCGTGAAGAACGCCGAATTGATTCGTGCGATTGACGATGAGCTTTCCAAGCGTCCCGGATCCGTTCAGTTCGTATGGGTCAAGGGGCATGCCGGAAACGCCGGAAACGAGAAGGTGGACGAGCTGGCACGCACCTACGCCGGGGACTGCCGTTCCAAGGTACGTGACGGATATCTGCCGAAAGAGGGATGGCAGTCGCTGCTTGCCTCCGAGTATTCACAGGGAACGGATGTTCCGGAAGACGCCAGGATGCTGCTCGACGGCAGAATCTCCGCGGATGAATACCATCTGGGACGCACCGCGGATTCCACCGCCACCGGAAGCCTTGCGAAAGTCCAATCGGGAGCTTCTCTCGCGGATGAGCTGCTGCGGATTTCCGATTCGGAGACGCACGCCCGGCCCATCGCCGAAATGCTGGTTGAGCCGGAAGGATACGGCATTGCCGAACAGGCCGCGGAGAACGAGACGCCGATCAATCCCGACCTGGAGGCCACCGCCGTAATGGAGACCGAACCGACCAGGGTGTTACCGATCAACGGCGTGCATCAATCCTATGCGCAGATGCTGGTCAAGCACGACTACTTCCCGCGTGAGGACGGAAAGGCACGTGAGGACGAGAAGTCGGAAAACGCGGAATCCGTCGGCAACAGCGGAAAAGGCAACCCGAACGCGCAAGCCCGCTCCTCCGATATGAGGGAAGACGCGCGGACGGACACGCAATCGCCACAACAGCCGCAACAATCGCACCAACCTCAACAATCACAGGACGCCCTCGCCGATCTGCCCAAGCTGCCGCATCGTCCCAGCCCGTCGGGATTGTCGGTTTCCGGAACGGTGCGATTCACTCCCCCGCCGAACTCCAGCCCCACCTTCGATGGCAAGCCGCGCTTGATTCGCGGCTACATAGCCGTGGAAGGCTACGTGACCGGCGACGGCACGCTGATACTCGACGAGGCCCCATTCGCCGTCAAACATGCGTGAAACACCTTGTGAAACACGATTGTCGGCATGATTTCGGCATAGCGTTGCCCCAACGTCGGCGCGACAAGCGTCCCAGGCAACACAATGTGTCTAAAATCGCACAAAAATCAACGTATCCGATAATATGGGAACGGTCTTAACCCCATATCGAAGGAGCATTATGGACAAGGCACAGCAGGACGCCCTGAAGAAGGCGGCTGGTATCGAAGCGGCACAGCTGATT
The DNA here is from genome assembly GCA_963598975.1 of Anaerovoracaceae bacterium. Lineage (GTDB taxonomy): Bacteria > Actinomycetota > Actinomycetes > Actinomycetales > Bifidobacteriaceae > Bifidobacterium. Next base: position 13,204 of record CAVBVU010000001.1, on the reverse strand, counting down.
CAGAACGGCATGACCGCAGGTCTGGGCACCGGTTCGACCGTGCGTTTCCTGGTCGACGAGCTCGGCCGCCGCGTGAAGGAGGAAGGTCTGGAATTCACCGGCGTCACCACCTCCCGTCGCACTCAGGAACAGGCTGAAGGCTACGGCATCAAGATCGTCGACATCGACGACGTCGACCACATCGACGTGACCATCGACGGCGCCGACGAAGTGGACAGCAACTTCAACGGCATCAAGGGTGGCGGCGCCGCCCTGCTGTGGGAGAAGATCGTGGCCACCAACTCCGACAAGATCGTCTGGATCGTCGACGAATCCAAAGTGGTCGACACCATCGGCAAGTTCCCGCTGCCGGTCGAAGTCATTCCGTTCGGCGCAGGCCAGGTCGTCAAGAAATTCGAAGCCCGCGGCTACAAGCCGGTGTTGCGCCTCGACGCCGAAGGCCAGCCGGTCCGCACCGACGAGAACAACTACGTGGTCGACCTGCACCTCGAGCGCATCGACCACCCGGAGGATCTGGCAGACGACCTCATCAACACCGTCGGCGTGGTCGAGCACGGCCTGTTCCTGCACATGGTGGACCAGGTCATCGTCGGCGACCCGAACGGCCCGCGCGTCATGACCAACTCCAACAAGTGACGCTTTGACAAAAATAGGTCTGAAATCCTTGGAATTCCGATGATTTCAGACCTACAGCAAAAATCCCGCACTCCAAAGGAGATGCGGGATTTTGTTTACCGAGCGCTTCAAGCGCGCCCTGAAGACTACTTGCGCTGGTGACGAGTCTTACGAAGCAGTTTGCGGTGCTTCTTCTTGCTCATGCGCTTGCGGCGCTTCTTGATGACCGAGCCCATCTCAGCCTCCGTTCCTTGAATTCAAAGGGTAAAAGTTTGCAACTTGCCCAATACTACACCGTTTCTAGGACGAACGCGCGCACACGTACTCACATGCTGGAAGCACGCCCTTTCAAGGCGTTTCCGTCAGCTTCCACCGGCTGCGGCAAGCCCATGCCCCGGCAACGGCATCTCCGACATCTCCCGGCTTCGGTTTACAGCGGGAACTCCTGATAGAAGCGCTGGACCGAGTCCGTGGAACCGGTGGCTTGGAACACCACCGTACCGTTCTGCCAGAGCGCGATGGCCTTGTTCTCATCGTCCGGATCGGTCTTCACGCTGTAGGCACCGGTGGTTTCGCCGGAAACCTTCACGTTGCCGCTGCCCAATTCCTCACCTGTCATGGTGGCGGCCAACGCATCATACTTGGTTTTCGCGTCATCGGACTGAGACCACTGCGCTGCCACCAGCATGACCTCCTGGCCATCCGTACCGGTGGAGTAGGTCAACGTGTACTCCTCCAAGGGAGAGGCATCACTCCAGGAAGTGCTTGCCTCCGCATTCGTGCGAGCGAAATTCAGCACGGAATCCGGCATCGCCTTAAGCAGCTCGCTGGCATCGTCCGGCAGCGCCACGGCATCGATGGACGGCGTGGTCGGCTCGGAGCTCTGCGATTCGCTCTGCTGCACCTGCGCGGTCTCGGAGCCCCCGTTCAGAGCCCAGCCCGGCCAGATGAAAGCGGAAACCAGAGCGAGCACCACCACAACGGCGGCGGTAATAACGGAAACGATCAGCTTGCCATGAGAAGAGGAGGTTTGCGTAGTAGACATGACCCTCATTGTTTCACAGCCGTAAGACTCTGCCGAAGAGCAAATCACCCTTGCATGGGGCCGTATGGACGCCGCAAACACCTTGTCGCAAAACATCCGTATTGTCGGCGGTATGGCAAAGACGTCCACACAGTTTGTATGCTCCGAATGCGGGTGGAACGGATCGAAATGGTACGGCCGTTGCCCCGAATGCAGGCAATGGGGCTCGGTCGAGGAATTCCACGAAGCCCGTCCATCCGCATCGGCGCGCGCATCGGCCTCCTCAAGAACGTCACGAACACGCTCGAATCCGGTCGTTTCCGCCGCCGCAACGCCAATCACCGACGTGCGTACGGAAAGCATCGCAAGAATCGGCACAGGATTCGACGAATTCGACCGCGTCCTCGGCGGCGGCATCGTACCCGGATCGGTGACGCTCATAGCCGGAGAACCGGGCATCGGCAAATCTACACTGCTGCTGGAAACCGCGGGAAACGTCGCCCGTTTGTCGGCGGCACGGGTGGAACGCAACACCGTGCTGTACATCTCGGGAGAGGAATCGCAATCGCAGGTGCGCATGAGGGCGTCGCGTATCGGCGCCGTCGAACCGAATCTGCTGCTCGCCGCCACCACCGACCTGGGCACCGCGCTCTCCCTGATCGAGCAGACCAAACCGGCATTGGTGATCGTCGATTCCGCGCAGACCATAATCTCCCAGGACGTGGATGGCATCTCCGGAGGTTCCACGCAGGTGCGCGAAGTGGCGAGTGCGCTGATCGACACCGCGAAGACGCTTGAGATTCCGGTGCTGCTGGTCGGACATGTGACCAAAGACGGATCGATCGCCGGCCCGCGCACGTTGGAGCATCTCGTTGACGTGGTCTGCCAGTTCGAAGGAGATTCCCAGACCGCACTGCGTATGCTTCGCGCGGTGAAGAATCGTTTCGGTCCAACCGACGAGGTCGGATGCTTCGACATGAGCGGCGAAGGAATCGAGGAGGTCACGGATCCGTCCGGCCTGTTCCTGTCGACGTCCATGTCCGAAAGCGACGCTCCCGTTGAAGGGACCTGCGTGACCTTCACACTGGACGGTCACCGTAGTCTGCCGATAGAAGTGCAATCGCTGGTGACGAAATCCGTGCTGCCGACGCCGCGACGGGCCGCGAATGGAGTGGATACCAACCGTATCGCCATGCTGGTGGCCGTGCTGTACCGTCATGGCGGCATCAATCTGCTGGCGAACGACCTGTACATTTCCACGATCGCAGGAGGGCAGGCCCGTGAGCCTGGATGCGATCTGGCGATCGTGGCCGCGCTGGCGAGCGCAGCGAAGTCGAAATCCGTGCCACGCACCACGTGCGCCATCGGCGAGATCTCGCTGACCGGCCAGGTACGTCCGGTGCCGCGACTGGAATACAGGCTGCGCGAGGCGGCCCGTCTTGGATACACCACCGCGGTGGTGCCGACGTTGCGCAGGAACGTTGCGGCGCCGGGCCTCACCGTCGTTCAGGCGGACACGCTGAAGGACGCGTTATCGGCGATATTGCGCTGACTTCGGAAGATGGCATAATTTCGCACCGTAATCTTTATAAGCAATAATATTTCCGTTCATCGATCGAGGAGAATGAGATGGAACGGCTTCACTTCGCCACTTGGTCGGAACAATATTCGCAGAAGACCAATCGTTCGTTGGCTGGCTCGCGGTTGCGCGTCGCCGACGTTCCCACGCTGAAGTGATTTCCACGATCGGAAAATAAATGACGGCCGCGAATCGCAATGATTCACGGCCGTCATTTTATAACCCGTTGCGTTCTGCATACGTTACGTTCTGCGCTTACAACGATTGATATTTGCATTCGCAACGATTTGCATTCGCAACGATTTACGCGGTGAGTCGCTTCGTTTCCTCGACGTTGCGCTTAAGCTCGTCCGCGAGTTCGTCCGCCGATTCGAATTTGACTTGGGGTCGGATGAATCCCGCGAATTCCACGCGTACCTGATGGTCGTACAGGTCAATCCAGTCGTCGGCGATGGCATAGGCTTCCACGACACGCTCAAGTTCGGTCTCGTTTTCGTTGAAAGTCGGTTTGGTACCGATGGAGATCGCGGCCGGCCAACGGTATGGCGAGTGCTCCGTCATACGCGCGTCCACGGATGCGCTGTCGTACGGCTGTCCAATTCCTTCGACAGGCTTGTCTTCCTGCGGTTTCGCTGTTCCCAGATCAATCAGCCAGCCGGCATACACGCCGTCGACGGGAAGGTATCCGGACACGTTCTCACTCAGGTTCGCGGTCGGGAATCCGATGGTGCGGCCACGTTCCTCGCCATGCACCACGGAGCCTTCCACGCCATGGGGGTGTCCGAGAATCGCGTTCGCATCCTTGATTCGTCCTTGCCCCAACAGGTAGCGCACGTTCGTGGAGCTCCACACACGCACTGCCTTGGCCTGGTTCTTCTTGCTCCATGCCCTGCGTTCGGCCTTGGATGCGTTCAGCAGCGGGTCGCCGGGCTCACCGTATTCCGTAGGCATGGTCGGTTTGGCATTCGTCGGCACGCGGGTCTCCCCCGGCCCAAGGTCGTCGACCACGTCCAGCTGGAACACGCCAGTGGCCAGCGCAAGGTTCTCGATGGCCTTGACGTCGCCCGCACGCTTAGCGCCCATCGCCGCGTCGGATCCGAGCACCAACGCGCGCATGCCAAGCTTGCCGACCATCTGACCAAGGAAGAAACGGTACGATTTCGCGGCGAACGCCATCGTATACCGCACGATGATCGTGTAGTCCACGCCAAAGGCGCTGATGGTCCGCAATCTTTCGTCCACGCCCGTCAATGCGGCCTTGTCGAGCTCGCATTCATCCGGGTCCTGGCCGTCATGTCCGGCCGCGTAGCCATGGACGAACGCCGGGCGCGGATCGAACAGCACCACCACGGAGAACGACTGTTCCTTCTCAGCAAGCTCCACCACCCGGCGTATCACCGCCTGATGGCCCTGATGCATGCCGTCGAATGAGCCGATGGTCACCACGGATTTCTTATCGTTGCTCAGAGTGGGCCAATCCACCATGCCGCTTGCGTCGGGCGTAAGCGTAATCGTTTTCATCGTGTCCTTCTTTACAGTGTTCGTATCGTTCAGTTGAAAACCGTTACCGGCTTCGCCTCGCCTTTTTTGGCGCGTTCCAGAATCGCCACCAGATCATCGGTTTCCGCCACGTATGCCGCCGTGGTGCCGTGGATGTCGTGCGCGATTCTACGACCGAAACGCAGATCCTTGGCCTCCTGCTCGCTGACGGGCAGCATGGCCATGGATTCCGCCGCGCTTTCGACCATACCGATGGCATGGTCGATGGCATGGTCGGCATCGTCGAGTACCGCGCGGTTACGCGTCACTTCCACGCCTTCACGGTTCGTGAAGGTCTTCGACTGCGTATGTGCGGTCATGACGTTCGCTCCGTCAACCGCGAAACGGCCGATTCTGGTTCTGCGCAACATGGTCAGGTGGCCACCCAATCCGAGCCGCTCGCCCAAATCGCGGGCAAGCGCGCGAATGTAGGTTCCCGCCGAGCATGTGACGGTCACGTCAAGTTCCATGACCGACTGTTCGTTCCTCTGTTCCTGGATCCCGTCCGAATCTACCGTCGGCTCCCCGGCATGCCAGGATTCCCCATGTTCAAGCCGAGCCGTGTTTTCCAAGGGAGCGCCTGCCGTTCCGGCAAGGGTGCTTCCGTACCGTACATCGTTCACGGTGAATTCGTGGATGGTCACCGGACGTGCTTTGAGTGCGATGTCCTTGCCCTCACGGGCCAGATCATAGGCTCGTTGACCGTTGATTTTGATGGCGGAATACGAGTTCGGCACCTGTTCTATGCGGCCTGTGAAATGCCGTGCGATCGTCTGTTCCACCGTGCTTCGGGATGGAAAATCATACGGCTGCGATCCGCTGTCGATGATTTCGCCGTCCGCATCGTCGGTGGTGGTGCGCTGGCCGAGCCTGATGGTGGCCTGATAGGTTTTGTCGTGCTCCACGATGTAGTTGAGCAGACGTGTAGCGTTGCCGAATCCGACCACCAGCACGCCCGTGGCCATTGGATCGAGCGTGCCGGCATGCCCCACACGTTTCATGTGCAGGGCACCGCGCACGGCCGCGACGATATCATGGCTGGTAACGCCTTGCGGCTTGTCGATGACCAGCAGTCCGGAGTGCTCAAGCTTCTTCGTCATCGTCCCAGTCTTCGACTTCGATGTCGTCGTCTTCGAAATCTTCGTCGGATTCATCGTCGTCATGCTTGTACGGATCGGCTTCGCCCGCGTACTGGGCGTTTTCGCGTGCTTTGGCGAGTTCCTCATCACGCTTGCGTGCGATGGCGAGGATGTCTTCGATCTCATGAGCCTCGCCCGGCACTTCGTCGAAGATAAATTCGAGCTGCGGGGTCAGTCGAAGACCGGCCTTGGTACCTACCAAGGAGCGCAGACGGCCTTTTGCTTGGTTGAGCGCCTGCTGAGCGCGTTTGCGTTCGCCCTGCTCGTGCCCGTCATGGCCAAGCTGGGTCCAGTACACTTTGGCGAGCTGTAGATCGTTGGTGACGCGTACTTCGGTGATGGTCACGTTGAAGAGGCGCTTATCGTGCAGCTGCGCTTCCATGGAGGAAGCGATTACTCGCTGGATCAATGCCGCGATGCGTGCGGCGCGGGGATTTGTTCCTGCCATTGGTTTCCTTACGGGAGTTCAAGTTTTGTGATTTATCGCGGAAACGCCCGCAGCCATGGTCAGCTGTGGGCGTTCCCTTTCGTCGTAACGGCTTGATTGCCGGAGGAAGCGATTACTTACGCTCGATTTCCTGCATTTCGAACGTCTCGATGATGTCGCCGAGCTCGATGTCGTTGAAGGAACCGAGGTTGATGCCGGCCTCGTAGCCTTCCTTGACGGAGTTGACGTCATCCTTGAAACGACGCAGCGAGGAGATCTCGAGATCGTTGACGGTGGCGATGCCGTTGCGCAGGATACGGCACTTCGTACCGCGCTTGACTTCGCCGTCCTGCACCATGACGCCGGCGATGTTGCCGAACTTGGAGGAACGGAAGATCTCGCGGATCTCGGAGTGGGAGGTGACGACCTCCTCGTATTCCGGCTTGAGCATGCCCTTGAGGGACGCCTCGATGTCTTCGATGGCCTTGTAGATGATCGAGTAGTACTTGATCTCCACGCCTTCGCGTTCGGCCAGATCCGCCACCTGACGGTTCGGACGAACGTTGAAGCCGATGATGACGGCCTTGTCGACGGTGGCCAGGTTGACGTCGTTCTGGGTGATGGCGCCGACGCCGCGGTGGATCACCTGGATGCCGACCTCGTCGGAGACCTCGATCTTCATCAAGGAATCTTCCAGCGCCTCGACGGAACCGGAGGAATCGCCCTTGATGACGATGTTGAGCATGTCGACCTCGGACTTGGCGAACTGCTCCTTGAGGCTCTCAAGGGAAACGACCTTGCGGCGCTTGGCCAGCTGGGCCGCGCGTTCGGTCGCCTGACGCTTCTCGGCGATCTGACGTGCGGTACGGTCGTCGGACGCCACCAGGAAGAGGTCGCCTGCCGTAGGAACGGAGGTAAGGCCAAGCACCTGCACCGGAGTGGACGGCTTGGCTTCCTTCATCTGGGTACCGTTCTCGTCGAGCATGGCGCGGACGCGGCCGTACGATGTGCCGGCAACGATGGCGTCGCCGATATGCAGCGTACCGGACTGAACCAGCACGGTGGCCACGGCGCCGCGGCCCTTGTCGAGTCGGGCCTCGACGGTGGCGCCGCGGGCATCCATATCCGGATTGGCACGCAGGTCGAGCTCCGCATCGGCGGTGAGCAGCACGGCTTCGAGCAGCTTGTCAACGTTCAGGCCCTGCTTCGCGGAGATGTCGACGAACATGGTGTTGCCGCCGTATTCTTCCGGAACCAGGCCGTATTCGGTGAGCTGGCCACGAACCTTGTCCGGATTCGCGCCGGGCTTGTCGATCTTGTTCACGGCCACCACGATCGGCACGTTCGCTGCCTGTGCGTGGTTTACGGCTTCGATGGTCTGCGGCATCACGCCGTCATCTGCCGCGACGACCAGGATCGCGACGTCGGTGAGTTCCGCACCGCGGGCACGCATGGCGGTGAAGGCCTCGTGGCCCGGGGTATCGAGGAACGTGATCTTGCGGGGTTCGCCCTCGAGATCCACGGTCACCTGGTAAGCGCCGATACGCTGGGTGATGCCGCCCGCCTCGCGGTCGATGACGTTGGTGCTACGGATGGTGTCGAGCAGTCGGGTCTTACCGTGGTCGACATGGCCCATGACGGTGACGACCGGCGGACGCGGCTTCAGATCCTCGTCCTCCTGCAGCTCTTCCTCGTCGAGGTTGATGTCGAACTGCTGCAGCAGCTCCTTGTCTTCCTCCTCGGCGGAGACGATCTTGATGTCCCAGCCGATTTCCTCACCAAGAATCTGGAACGTGGATTCGTCCAGGGACTGCGTGGCCGTGGCCATCTCGCCGAGATGGAACAGCACGGTGACGAGCGCGGCCGGATTGACGTTGATCTTCTCGGCCAGATCGGCAAGGGATGCGCCCTGACGCAGACGGACGGACTGTCCGTTGCCGGTAGGAATGCGCACGCCGCCGATGACCGGTGCCTTCATCTCTTGGAATTCCTGACGCTTCGCAAGACGGTTCTTACGTGCCTTCGAAGACTTTCCGCCCTGACGTCCGAATGCGCCTGCGGTGCCGCCGCGACCGCGGGCGCCGCCACGTGCCGGACCGTTGTTCGAAGTGTTGTTCGTACCCTGGAAACCGCCGCCGTTATTGCCGGCGCCGAAACGATTGCCACCGCCCGCGGGACGCTGGCCGCCGCCCTGTCCCGGACGATGCTGGCCCCACTGGCCCGGCTTCGCGCCGGTTCCCTGACCCGGACGACCACGGAAACCGCCACGCTGGCCGGTTCCCTGACCCGGACGACCGCCACGGCGGCCTTCGCCGTTGCTGTTGTTGGCGTTCGGACGATTCATCGGATGAGGACGCGGAATGTCTCCCGGAGTCGGGGTGCGCATGCCCTGCTTGCGGCTGAACGGATTGTTGCCCGGACGCGGACCCGGAGTATGCGGCTTGGCGTTGCTGGCCGCGTTGCCGCCCTGCTGGGCATTGTTGCGCGGAGTATGCGGTCCCGGAACCGGAGCCGGCTTGCCGGATGCGCGACGATCCGCCGACGGGGCCTGCGGACGCGGAGCATTGCCGTTGGAACGGTTGCCATACTGGCGGGAGTCGCCCGGACGTGCCTGACGCTGCCCCGGCTTCGGAGCGTCGTTTCGGGATGCCTGGGATGCCGGCGCGGCCGGCTTCGGAGCGGCAGGCTTGACTGCAACCGGCTTAGCCGCTGCTGGCTTGGCTGCCGGCTTCGGAGCGGCCGGTGCCTGCACGGCCGGAGTGGGTACCGCTGGCTTCTTGGCAGCGGGCTTCTTGGATTCGGAAGCGTTGCCCTGCGCGTTGGATGCGAATGCGCTCCTCAGCTTACGGGCGACCGGAGGTTCAACGGTGGATGATGCGGACTTCACGAATTCGCCCATCGCCTCAAGTTTGTTCAAAACGGTTTTGCTGTCTACGCCAAGTTCCTTGGCAAGTTCATATACGCGTGCTTTCTGCACTCAATTTCTCCTATCCCGGGCCGCGCGCATATGTGCGCAACCTCTACTGATTCACGGCGAGTTTGGCCTTTCTCATCGTGCAACCATGTTCGTGATACCTCGTCTTTTCCCTGGCATGACGAAACGAATCATCATACTTCGGATTGTCGAATCCAGCATACTCGAGCCCGTGGATTGTACACCCACGGGCTCGAGTATGCTGAAACGTTGTTTATTCGGCGGATTCCTACACGGTCTGCGCCTTGGATTCCGCCATCTTCTTGGCATGGGCCTCAGCGGATTCGATTCCGATCTTCCAACCGGTCAGCTTGGCCGCCAAACGTGCGTTCTGACCTTCCTTGCCGATGGCCAGGGACAGCTGGTCGTCGTGGATGAACGCGATCGCGGTCTTGTTCTTTTCGCTGATCACCTGCACACCGGTCGCCACGGCCGGAGACAGTGCGGACGCGACGAACTTTGCGGGATCGGAGGACCAATCGACGATATCGATCTTCTCCGGTCCGAGGCTCTCCATGACCGCACGCACGCGAGCGCCGCCCGGGCCGATCAGCGCGCCCTTCGGATTGACGCCTTCCGTATTAGCACGCACCGCGATCTTGGTACGAGCGCCGGCTTCACGGGCGATCGCCATGATCGACACCGCGCCGGAGACCAGTTCCGGCACCTCACGCTCGAACAGGCGGCGCACCAGCTCCGGATGGGAGCGGGAGACGACGATCTCCGGCCCCTTGAGTCCGCGTCCGACGTTGACCACGTACACGCGGATGCGCTCGCCGTGGCGGTAGCGTTCGCCCGGCACCTGCTCGCGGCGGGGCAGCAACGCTTCCACGTCACCGACCGCCACATGCACATTGGCCGTGTCTTTGACGTCCTGCTGCACGATGCCGGTGATCAGCTTGCCCTTCTGTCCGGAGAACGCGCCGAACACCTTGTCGTCCTCGGCCTTGCGGAACAGCTGGCTGATCACCTGGCGGGCCGTCGCGGCCGCCAAACGACCGAAATCTCGCGGAGTGTCGTCATATTCCTCGCTCAGGGTCGGAGCGGGATGCGGATTCTCCTCGGTGGGCTCTCCCGGAATCTCGTCCTGGGCCCAAACGGTAAAGCTTCCCGCACGCTGATCGAGTTCCACGCGAGCGTGCTTCGCGGCATGAGGAGTTTTCAGATACGCCAGTCGCAACGCTTCCGAGAGCGCGGCGTTCAACGTCTCGGAGTCGATTCCCTGATCAGCTGCAAGCTGGTACATTCCTGCCAGGTCCAGTTCCATATTCAAGACCTCCTATATGAAGTTATCCGGCGTTTGGCCCAAAATGGTCACAGTCAATGATTAGTCTAATGATTCATGCAGACACCTTTTCATGCCTTTCGCCCGTCTTTGCCTTGGGCCAGGCGAGCATACGCCATGGCCTGCATATGCGTGATCGCAACGGTTCCGGCAGCCTGCTCCACACCACGTGTTTCCGGTCGTGCGGAGGCCGAACAGCAGGCGAGCCCCTGCGAACAGGCGTATTCGAGCGCCACATCGAATTCCGAGACCATGTCGGATCTTTCCCAGCACATCATCATCCGCTATCTGGCCGCCCGTGACGCGGCTTCGGCGTGGGAGCAGACCGCGGCGCAATGCCCCTCCAGATTCACGGACGGAACGATGCACGCCGCGCATTCACGATTTGTGGCGCACTCGTTGGCGTCCCAGATGGGAATGGAGATGTCCGACGTCACGCTGGCCCGTTTCGACGGGGTCGAATCATTGGATATCGACGCGGATTCGGCTTCCACGATGGCGCAGGTCGAGGATGAGGCCGGTTTCGCCACGCAGGTGCTCGCAGCACGGTCCGTAGGTTCCGTGACGCTTGACGTCAGCGATCGTCACAAGGCAACGTCGCAGCGGCTGGTTTCCTTTTCCGGTCAGGACGACAATCGCCGGAAAACCTACGATGCGGCGGAGCTAATCGCGCATTCCGATATCACGGTGGACGATGCGAACGGGATCTCCGCACCCGCTTCGGCAATCATCGAAATGAATTGCGCGCGGACCGAAATCGAAGCCGTCGCCAGCAGTACGGCATCGCAATCAACAAACGAGCAATCAAGAAGCGAAACACTTGCCGTACTTTCGTCGTTGATCGCCGACCGCGCGGAACTGGCGTTCGAGTGGGGGTATCCGACCTTCGACGAGGCATTGTTCGAATAAAAGAGCCTCTTTCGTCAATCAAAAGCAATCCGACACGCCGGTGCAACGCCCTCATGGATTTGACATTCCCCGATGCTGTGGCACAATGGTGAAGTTGCTTGTTCGCAAGCAGCGAATGGATAAGTGTCCGAGCGGTCTAAGGAGCACGCCTCGAAAGCGTGTGAGGGCAACACCCTCCGCGAGTTCGAATCTCGCCTTATCCGCCACAACGAGGTTGAAACAATGACGTTTCAGCCTTTTTGTATATTCCGGCAGATGCCGTTCGCTCCGATATATTCCGTATATCCCAACGTTCCGTCGCATTCGGCCAGGACTTTAAGGGCCTTGGCTCTGAATTCTTCCGTACACAGTGAATTTCCTTTCATGCTCATGCATGTCCAGGAAATCGTCTGTGGCCCCATGGCGTACCGTTCGGTGGTGTCCGGACATCGCATGCCGGGTACAGAATCCGTCGGGCCGCAGGATCGTGGACCAAAAACGTGCCCTAGAGCCGGTGGCGCCCGAATGCCGCGCACCGGTACGAAATTCGTTCCATCCGACATCGGCGCCGTGCCCGTCGGAGATGCCGAACGTCTCGCACACGCTCTGCGGGCCGCGCTCCCGGGCCTGCCCGTAGGACCGTCTGACCCACTGGTCGGCGAGCGCGTCGCCTGCAGGCCATCCGGCCGGTTTGGGGTGTCCACCGTGTTGGCGTCACTACCAACGGACCGCCTTGATTCGGCGGGTCGGGCTCGGACTCCGGTGGTGATGCAGTATGTCGCGGATGCGCACATTCCATGACCCGATGAGGTCGTGCGTCATGGGACGCCGGCCGGATCCGTCGGGTGGATCATGACGGCGTCCCCGGACGAGCATGTCATCCCATCCCGGCCACAACCGAAAGATACGCCCATATTTCGCGGCTTGTGGCCGGAAGGGGTTATGCTTCATCGTATTCCGTGTTTCTTATGCGATCCAGAAACGGCCATTTTCCAACGATTCATGATTTTGAAGTCGGATTGGTCAGTATCCATTCCAGCCCAGACCGGAAGATACGCCCATATCTTGCTGGTTGTGGTCGAAAAGGGGCATGCGTCGTCGCGCGCCGAATCCTTCACTTGACACAAAAATGGCGGAATTCCAACGATTTAGATTTCGCACGCCGGCACGACCCACGTCCGCAACCAGCCCCAACCGGAAGATACGCCTGTTTCTTGCGGTTGGGGCAGGGAAGACCCGCGTGCTCCGAATCTTTTGCATAATGCGTAAAGGGGCCGTCCGTAATCCGTGGCACGGGAAACGAACCATGCGGATTCCGGACCGGTCGTGCGGATTCTCAGCCGGTCGTGCGGATTCCTGTCCAACTGTGCGGATTTTTGAAGACTCGTGCGGATTCATCATAGGGATTTTCCGCCAGATAGTCTCAAAATCGGCGGTTTTTAGCCCTAAAAGACCGTTTTCGGCCGGTTCTAGGTCGCGGGCAATCCGCACAACCTGTCGAAAATCCGCACACACTATTCAGAATCCGCACACCTCGCCTAAAATCCGCAGAGTATTGCAGGAATCCGCACTGTCCTCTGAAAATCCGCACAACCTGTCGAGGATCCGCACAACCTGTCGAAAATCCGCAATCCTTGTTTTTGCACTCCAACGCATCCTGGACCGTTTTCGGATACGCATTCTGGTCGTCCTCAAAATCCGACCATGCCTGTTTTGATCACCGACCAGCCCTTG